>JAVWJF010000045.1:0-12867 GCA_036639195.1 Longicatena sp. | reverse complement strand
AACCTTCTTTTGTTAGATTCAATTCATCTTTGTTTATTGAGATTGTTACCTGAGATAGGTCTTCTGCTTTAAAGTAATCTTCTAATTTAACCTCTGCTCCAACTTCAATTGAAATTTCAGCTTTGAAATCAATGAACTTAGGTGCAGTAGTATCTTTCACTTCAACAACAAATTCTTTCTCAATCTTACCATGCCGCGCTTTTGCATGGTACTTGCCTACAGGTAAATACTCACCTGTAGTACTTGTGAGAATCTTCCTTTGTTTATCCACCATGTACAAATCATTCTCTTCAAACGTTATGGTTGTTTCTTTTAGGAGTGATTTATCACTGTCTTTATCCAAATATGTTTTAGCATCAACACTGATTGGATTACCCAATTCTACAAGAAAAGATTCTTTTTGCAGCTTGATAGAAGTTGATGAACAACCAACAAGAAGACATAGAACACTAAATACACTCATACATTTAGAAAAAAATTTCATATGCAATTCCCCCTTTATCCATAAACTGCAATTCCTACATTCTTTTCACAATATAATACTACCATAGAATCCCTTGCAGTGAACATGCAATTTTCTTGCATTTTTCTTGCATAATTGGATAAAAAAAAGGATGTGACTTAATCACATCCAATATTCTATTTAACTTCGATTATTTTCATTACGTTTGTTGCGCCACATCCTACAGGATATCCAGCAACGATAATGATAGTTTCTCCAACTTTAACTCCTAATTCCTTAACGATAGAACGAGCTAATTCAACTTCGTTCTTTTCATCATTAGCAACTTTAGAGAATACAGTAGTAACTCCCCAGTTCATTGCTAAAGAACGTTGTGTCTTTTCATCGAATGTTACAGCGATGATTGGAGCTTCAGGACGGAATTTAGAGATACGACGAGCTGTATTACCACTCTGTGTAAATGCAACGATAGCAGCAATGTCTAATGCCATTGCAGTATCTGCTACAGAAATAGCGATCGCATCGTTTTTCGTTCTCTGGCTAGTCTTAATAGAAGCTTTTAAACGATCTTGGTAAGGTAGTGTTGGTTCCATTGCTTTTGCAATTTTCACCATTGTTTGAACTGCTTCCACTGGATAATCACCAGCTGCAGATTCACCACTTAACATGATTGCATCTGTACCATCAAGGATAGCATTTGCTACGTCACTTGCTTCCGCACGTGTAGGTCTAGGATTTCCTTGCATACTCTCTAACATATGAGTTGCAGTCACAACTGGTTTTCCTAATGCATTTGCAGTCTTAATGATTTTCTTCTGATAGATAGGAACTAATTCTAAAGAAACATCAACGCCCATATCCCCACGAGCAACCATAACACCATCAGAAACTTCTAAAATTTCTTCTAGATTATCGAAACCTTCTTGGTTTTCAATCTTAGGAATGATTTGAACATCTTCTCTTCCTTCTTCTTTTAAAATCTGACGAATTGCTAATACATCTTCTTTTCTTCTTGTGAAAGAAGCTGCGATATAATCAACACCCATTTTACATCCAAAACGGATATCTGCGTCATCTTTTGGAGAGATAAAAGGCATTGTAAGTTTCACATTTGGAATGTTACATCCTTTTTTACTCTTTAATACATGAGGGTTCTCAATACGGCAAACAAGTTCCCCTTCTTTTTTCTCGATTACTGTTAAACGGCATTTTCCATCATCAATAAGGATTGTTCCATCTACCTGTACATCATCAAAAATTTCAGGACACTGTACATGAATTTTTTCATGTGTGCTTAACATGTTTTCACGAACTAAAGAAACAATGTCTCCTTTTTCATAAGATTCTTTACCGTTCGCAAATTCTCCTAAACGAACTTCAGGACCTTTTGTATCTAAAAGGATAGCAATGCTTTTTCCAGTTTCTTTAACAACCTCACGGATGTTTTTGATACGATTTCCATGTTCCTCAAAATCACCATGTGAGAAGTTTAAACGAATAATGTTCATTCCATTCTCTACTAGTTTTGTCATCATTTCTTTACTTTCAGACGCTGGTCCGATTGTACAAAGAATTTTTGTCTTTTTTGTTTCTAACATATAAGTTTCCTTTCCTAATTACCTAATACATACCCAGTTAAAGAAATTTTATACCAGACGATCAAATAAATTCTGGAATTTCTTACGAGATTCTCTCGGTGTATTTAGTGCTTCTTCGATAGGCACAGATACAATCTGGTTATCTTTTATACTGACACATTGTCCTCCAATACCCTGCATCAGCAAGTCAACTGCCTTTTCACCCATTCTTGACGCAAGTACACGGTCCGTCGGAGTTGGTGAACCACCTCTTTGAACATGCCCTAATACGGTCGCTCTACCAGAGAACCCTGTATTTAAACTTACTTTTTTCGCAAATTGATGAACATCCGTAATCTTCTCAGAGATGACTACGATGGCATGACGTTTCTTTTTGATTAAATCAAAATCACGAAGTCTTTCCAATACTTCGCCTTCTTCAAAACCTGTAGAAGAGGTGATCACAATTTCAGCACCACAAGCAATCCCTGACCAAATAGCCAAGTCACCACAACGATTTCCCATAACCTCTACGATGGAACAACGATGATGTGAGCTTGATGTATCTCTCAGTTTATCGACTGCTTCTACAATGGTTGTAAGTGCAGTATCAAAACCTATTGTAAAGTCCGTACAAGTGATATCGTTATCGATTGTACCAGGAATCCCGATACAGTTGATACCCATTTGCGTTAACGCAAGAGCACCTCGATAAGAACCATCTCCTCCGATTACTACAATAGCTTCTATTCCACGCTTATTTAATTGTTGAACTGCTTTCTTACGCACTTCTTCATCTTTAAATTCAGGTAGACGAGCAGATCCTAAAATCGTTCCTCCACGATCGATGATTTCTCCAACACTGGCCTTTGTTAAAGGTTCAATATACCCTTCTACCATGCCTTTGTAACCATCATAAATCCCAAAAACTTCAATCCCACTATTCAGTGCGACTCTTGTGACGGCACGAATTGCAGCATTCATTCCAGGTGCATCTCCACCAGATGTAAGAACACCAATACGTTTTACCATAGAAATTCCTCCATTCACGGTTATTATGATAACATTTTCTTACAATTTTTACTAGTTTTATTTTCTTCTACTTTCACCTTTTACAAAAATTTCATCAGATAGCGTTTTCATGCGCTCATACAAGCGTTCTGCAGCCACTGGTTCACTTACTTTGTTATTGGTCATCGCAAGTCTTTGTTTTAGTTCTTCCATAGAATAATTACTTGTAAATATCGTCATTTTCTTTTGTTCCATGCGAGCATCTAACAATGGCAATAAAATGTCATCTCTACTCCATGCAGTCACACTTTCTCCACCGATATCATCCAAGATTAAAACATCGGCTTTTTTAATACGATTTAGCTTTGCCTCCATCCCCTCATGATCATGAAACATCATCTTCAAGTCCGCAATCAATTTAGGAACATTCACAAAGGCAACACGTTTTTTATCTTTCGCAAATTTATTCGCAACACCAGCTGCCAAATATGTTTTTCCAGCTCCTGGTTTTCCTGAAAAGTATATCCCTTTTGTATGGTCTTTTTCAAACAAATCGATTACTTTATTGTACATCCCACGATATTCTTTCGATTCTTTTGACAAATCCATATGGGCGATATCAATATCAAAATACATATCTGCTATATCTTTTTCACAAAAATACTGACGATGTAATGTTCTTGTTTCTTCCTTCATCGCATACTTACATGTACAAAGCGTATTCATTAAAAAGCCATCTAAATGAAGTAATAATCTTTGTCCTTTTAATGGTTGACGACAAAAATCAAGCCCTTTGCAATTTTCGCATTTTTCCATCACATCACAATAGTCTGAAAACTTCCCGCTATGTTGATAGACAAAATCTCTATCTTTGTGATATTTTTTTATCCATGCTTGTACATAAGGGTTTTCCATCAGTTGTTGAACTTTTTTTTCTTTGTTGTTTTTTGCTACTTCATCAAGTTCATAGGCAAATGTTACCTTTTCCATTTACTCACCTCGTAATCGTTTGATTTTTTCTTCCAATTCTTTCTCATCAAAGTCTTCCATACCTGTATCGATGCTACTTTGATCTTGGTACCAACTTGGCAATTCTTTTGGTTTTGATGAGCTTGCATATACTGGTTCTTTTTTCTCAGATTCAATATGTGCAAGTGCTTTTTCATAGGTATCTATTTCTAGGCGAACCCAAGTACTTGCTATCTTTTCTACATACGCTTTTGGAAACTGCATATGTTTTACGTTGAGCACATACTCTACCAACACGTTAACAACTTCTGGTTTCATCTTGAAATCACTTATCAATGTCTCAATTAAATATTTATCAGATTTGCTAACTTCCACACCATGTTGTTTGGATTGTAGAAATCGTACAGGGGGAACACTATAAGGATTCCCATTCTCTTGATCTTTATAGAAGGTTTTTGCATCTCTTGCTTTCTTCTTTAAGACATCGATATTCAACTTGTTTGTTTTTAAGTTCATACTTTTAATTACCAACTTACGCATTTCCATTTCATCGATACCATGTATGGTCGCAAGTTCACCAATGGTTCTAAGATTTCGTTCATTTCGTGCAGTTGCTGGAAATATTGTTTGTGAGAATCCACTTAAAAACTTATCAAAATTGAAACTTAATGGAATATCGTTATGATGTAAGATATCTTGTTTTGGTTTCATAGAATGAAACTGTTCTTCTTCATTATCTTTCCACGTATCTTTCAAGGCATTCACAAAAGGAATGGTAATATCTTGATATTCACTTTTATCTTCGATGGCGTGTGCAAAGCTTAATTTATTAAACTCATACACTTGTTTCCCCATTTCTTTCATATATAGTCTTCCAAAGACTTCGTGACGAAGGAAATCATTTCCACATTTTGGCATAAACACTTGATATAGATATGTATTTTTCTTTCCATCATAAAAGGTTTTAATAAGTAGATACTGTTCTAAAATGTGTCTACTTTTTTCCATCACTTCCATACTGGTCCCACAAATCTTTTGAATTAGGATATGATTTTTAATTTTGGAAGGACGAGAACCTATCGCAAGTAAGGTATGATAAAGATTTGCTGCATCTTCTTTAATCAAAGGAAAATACAGCATTTGAAAAGAAGCATAGCGCTCCATTGTCCATTCTCCTTGTACCTCGATTTTACAAGATTCCTCTTTTCTTACCATACTTATTCACTCCTACAATACTTACAAGTATATCATAAATCTGTTGTTTTAAATCTTCTTTATTTGAATTATTCCATATAACAACATCTGCTTTTTCTACTTTTTCTTTTTGAGACATTTGATGTTGTAGTCTTCTAACTGCCTCTTCTCTTGTGACTCCTCTATATTTCATTAGGCGTTCTAGCAAGTATTCCTCTTCACTAGCTACTACCCAAATAGCATCAAAATTGCTTTCCCAACCAATTTCATAGAGCAAAGGAACTTCTACAAACACAATGTCCTCTTGTTCATGTTCCTTACATTGTCTTTGAATTTCTTCTTTGATGAACGGATGTAAAATACCTTCTGCAATTTTTTTATGCTCTTGATTTGTAAATATTTGATTGCTCATTTTCTGACGGTCGATACATTGATGCTCATCTAGTATGGAATCTTTAAACACCTCAACGAGTGCAACATATCCTTTATGACCCTTTAAAAGCAATTCATCGTTCATACGATCACAATCCAAAACCGTATATTGATGCTCTTTTAATATTTCAATAACGCTTGATTTCCCTGCCCCCATCACTCCTGTTATCGCAATTTTCTTCATCGTTTCTTTTGGCACGTCTTACAAAAATAGGTTCCTCTAGTAGCCACTGTTATTTTTTGAATCAGTGTCTGGCAAAGCGGACATGCCTCTCCCTTCAACGCATGAACCTATAGATCCAATTGGAAACGTCCATCCACCCCAAGTGAAGATGTATATGAACGAATGGTTGTTCCTCCTGCTCTAATGGCACCACCTAAAATTCTTCTTGTTTCATAAATCAATTGTTCAAAATCTTTTTTTCTAAGTTTTGATATCTTTGTTTCTGGATGTAGTTTCATCGCAAAACAAATTTCATCTGCATATATATTCCCAATCCCAGCTATTACACCTTGATTCAATAACACTGCCTTTAAAACAGTTTGTTTCTTATGCAACAACCGATATAAGTAATCTGCCGTAATTCGTTCATCAAAAGCATCCATACCAATATGTTGAAAACATGGATACATCATATAATTATCTAACTTTTCATACAAATACATTTTTCCAAATTTTCTAGTATCGTGATATCGTAACTCACGCCCATCATCTAATGTGAAAATGACATGTGTATGTGAATTATAAGGGTCTTGTTTATGTTGTACATA
The DNA here is from genome assembly GCA_036639195.1 of Longicatena sp. Classification (GTDB taxonomy): domain Bacteria; phylum Bacillota_I; class Bacilli_A; order Erysipelotrichales; family Erysipelotrichaceae; genus JAVWJF01. The sequence continues at coordinate 6,450 of JAVWJF010000045.1, read as the reverse complement.
GAATTTTCCTTCCATGCGCAAATGACAAACCCACTCCATATCGCCTAAATCAAACAACAAATACTTCCCATGTCTTCGATAATCGATAATCGATTTCCCTTTTATAGAAGCTTTAAAAGCATCTACATCTGGATATGCAATGATATTATCCCACAACACTTCACAATCTTTGATTGTAGGATGTTGCAGTTGATGTTCGAGTGTACGAACAACCGTTTCTACCTCTGGTAATTCTGGCATTCTTTCACCTACTTCGCATCAAACCACGTCTTTCCAAAATTTGCTTCCGCAATCAATGGAACACGCAATTCCATGGCATTTTGCATACCACTTTCTACGATTTCTTTCATGATTTCAATTTCATCTTCACAAACATCGAAAATTAATTCATCATGAATTTGTAAAATCATTCTAGACTTCACTTCTTGTTTCTTCATAGTTTCATAAATTTGAATCATAGCAAGTTTGATTAAATCTGCAGCACTTCCTTGAATCGGCGCATTCATCGCAGCTCTTTTTCCAAATTCTCTCATCATATAATTACTATCACTTATTTCTTTAATATAGCGTCTTCTATTAAACAATGTTTTTACATAGCCATGTTCTTCACAGAAATGAATCGTTTCATCCATGAATGTTTTAATACTAGGATAAGATTCAAAATATTTCTCTATGAAATGATGTGCTTCTTTTCTAGTAATTCCTAATTGTTCACTCAACCCAAAATCACTTTGTCCATATACGATTCCAAAGTTAACTGTTTTTGCACTCCGTCGCATAGAAGAATCAACGTCTTCTTGTGCAACATCGAATATTTCCATCGCTGTCTTCGTATGAATATCGATGTTGTGATTAAACGCATCAATCATAGATTCTTCATTTGCCATATGTGCTAACATACGTAATTCAATTTGAGAATAATCCGCAGACATTAAGGTATGTCCAGGACTTGCGACAAACGCTTTACGTATTTCTTTCCCCTCTTCATCTCGAACAGATATGTTTTGTAGATTGGGTTCTGAAGAAGATAATCTTCCCGTTTGTGTTTGAATTTGATTAAAGATGGTATGAATCTTTCCATCGCTTTGTATATGTTTACTTAATCCAATTGCATATGTACTATAAATTTTTTGATATTTGCGTTGTTCTAATAGTAGTGGAATGATTGGATGGACATGTACCAATTTCTCCAATACATCAGCTGCCGTACTTCTCTTCTTCCCGGCTTTTAAACCCAATTCATCGTACAAAATGGTAGCCAATTGTTTTGGTGAATTGATATTGAATTCCATTCCTGCCATCTCATAAATCTGTGCACTTAATGCATCAATCTTTTCCGCTGTACTTTTCGCAATGGCATCCAGGGTCTCCACGTTTGTGATAACACCTTCTTTTTCCATAGCATATAATACCTTCGTAACCGGAAGCTCTATAGTTTCATAAAGATCCTTCATTTCTTTTTCTTGAAGTTCTTGAAATAACGTCTTTTGAATCAACGCAAGATTTTCTGCCTGTATCATCGCAAATTGCGCACATTCTTCAAAATCAACCAGTTTTGGTTTTCCTTTTTTACCGAACACTTCTTCTTTGGATAGACTTCTATCAAAATTATATTTCTCGCCAACTTTATCATAATCTGAAAGTGTACCATCCAACAAGAAAGCTTCTAACATCAAATCACGCGCAACATCATGGAAAGCAATATCATAATGATTTAACACATGATAATAACTCTTCGCATCATAAACGATTTTTCGTTTTTCAGTTTGTAGGTAGTCTAGTAACTTCTCATCTTTACGTGCATCTTCCAATGCTATATATTCGCATACTTCTTCATGTGCAAGCGCAAACCCATATAATGTCGCATCACTTGTGCTTTCATTATCCACATTGATATACACTACAGTATCATCTACTAATAATATATCCGAAATACTTGTCACAATCTTCTTTGTGCCAACGCGTTTTATTTCTTCACTTTTCACACTATTCTTCGCAAAGGTATTCATTTCATATTTCACAAAGAAATCATGCAATGTCTCACTTGGTTCTTGTAGCGTTAATTCTTCTACGGCTAAAGGTATCTTCGCATCTGTTTTAATGGTAGCCAAAAACTTAGACATAAAGGCAGATTCTTTTCCATCTTCCAATTTTTCCTTTAGTTTCCCTTTGATTTCATCTAAATGCTCATATACATTATCTACTGTTTGATAATCACTCAATAGTTTTAATGCTGTTTTCTCTCCAACACCCTTTACACCAGGTATATTATCCGCACTATCTCCCATTAAAGCTTTTAAATCAATCACTTGAGAAGGCGTAATCCCCATGGATTCCATTAAGGACTGTTCATTGACAACTTCCATTTCGCTGATCCCTTTTTTCATTAAATACACATCCGTTGTAGGATCAATCAATTGTAACAAGTCACGATCACTGGATAAAATATGTATATCTAACTCTGGATGTTGAGAAGCCATTGACCCAATGATATCATCTGCTTCAATTCCTTCGCATTCGTATCGTTTTAATCCATACGCATCCAAATATTCACGAACAATTGGAAACTGTACAATCAATTCTTGGTCCAATTGTTTTCTTGTCCCTTTATATTCCTCATATGCATCATGGCGAAACGTAGCTTTTCCTGCATCCCATGCCACCAATACTTGATCTGGCTGAATGATATCCAAAGCTTTTGTAATCATTGTGATAAACCCATATACCGCATTGGTTGGTATCCCATTACTAGTTTTCATCATTCTTCCATATAAGGTCGCATAATATGCACGAAACAACATCGAATTTCCATCTATTAACAATAATTTTTTCATATCTTATCCTCCATACTCTTATTATTTTACCACACATTTCATTTCTTAAAATAACATTTGCACAACATTTACAAACACTCCTCTATCAAAAGAAAAAGGTCTTGTAGACCTTTAGCTCGCAATGCTTTGTAATGCCTTTAAATTTTCATACATAATTGTTAAATAATCCTTGCCCGCATCCAAATCTTCTTTGGAATAACTAGAAAGATTATGTAGTGTTACAGGAATCAACCCCAACTCTTCGACGAGTGTATTCTGTAGGTCTTTCATATCTTGTGGCAAATTTTGTTCCACTGCAATATAACGTACTTTATCTCGTATAATACGTTTTTTAATTGCCGTTAATTGATCACTTGTTGGTAGTGCACCATATTTTGATAAAGAAACTGGATATACCTTTACGCCATAAGATCTTTGCCAAATACCAAAACTTGGTGTCATTGACACAAAACTAATATCCATCTTCTCATTTGGTATCGTTTGAAAATCCGCGTCCAGTCGAGCCAAATCAAGTTCTAGCTCATCAAAATTGGTATTGAATATTTTTTCGTACTGCGGGTACTTATCAATTAAATAGTCACGTATATCACTAGCCATACTTGTCATAGCCACTGGATCCATCCACAACAATGGGTCTGCATTGTACTTATCTATACTTGAAAATTCTTCTCCTGCATAATAAGCACTCGCAATACCTGTAGTTTTACCGTCTACTGTAACTGTCGTATAACGTTCAAATTTATAAATCGCACTTTTCGTAGCTAGATTTATCATCTCTACATCCATAGCCCGTATCTTGTCCATATAAAGCTCCATATATGGTTCTAATCCATTGATATAGAACAGTGCATCTGCTTTCTTTAAAGTTGTTTGATAATTGTTTTTTATTTGTGTACGTTGTATTACATCATTTTTTGAAATATTACTTACGTCAACATATTTATCCCCAATTCGCTGCGCAAGATATTGTACAGGATATACCGTAGTACATATGCTTGGCTTTTTTTCTTCACACCCAGTTAAGATAAAAAGGCTCATGAGCGATGCTAGAAAGACTTTCATTTTCTTCATAGATATCCTGCCTCCTGTTCTAAATTATATCATAAAACAATAGAGGAAACTATCTTTTTTGATGTTGAAAGAAGGAAGCCAACCAAGATTCTTCTTCCCTCCATCCTCGCTTACTCTTCATAAGATTATAACGAGCGCGATACAGATCTTTCTTTGTGTTTAAAATAGGAGGATACTTGATTGAATGTAGATAACGATAATGATAAAACTTCATACAGTCATAATGGATATCTCGATAGCAGATAATCAGTTGTATAGCTAAAAACAGTTGTACGAGAATAGCACTATAACCATGCATGCATTGTACACTCATTACGAATAATAAGATAAGAAATGATACTATACATGTACATCGTTGAGCAGTTTTATATCGTGTGAAACAATGAAAGAAAGTTTGTAAAAGTCTTCCCCCATCCAATGGATAAATTGGCAATAAATTAAAAATCATAATATTCGCATTGATCATCAATAAGTATTCATAAAACGATTGAGAAATCATACCGCCTTTCACCGTCAGCATAAACACAGAAGGAAAAATCACTTGTGAAAGAGGACCAGCAGATATAATACATATTTCTTGAAATACTGATCCATAACCAAGCTGGGGTATATATGCACTTAATCCAAACGGATAAACAATGATTTTTTCAATTTTCAAACAAAAGAACTTTGCCACAAGAATGTGCGAAAGTTCATGAATACTTAATATAAAAAAGATAAAACAGGTAAGTTTCCCCATATGCAAATATGGTAGTACAAGAATTGCTGGAAGCCATAACCAGGATATTTTAATGGTTGTTTTGAAGCGCTGCATTGAGATCAATGGTTTTATTATCTTTCAAGAAATCAATGGTTACATATTGGGCATAAGTACCCAGTGGTCTTCCCTTTAAAATACGTTCATCTTGTTTCAAAGATACTTCACTTAAATTCCCATACGTAGTAATGACTCCATTATCTTGTTTGATAGTAAGTGATGTTTTCGAGTTTTTGCTTTGTACATGTAAAATCACACCATCATATGCATTATATGCAACATTACTGCCATTCGCATAATGATTCTCTTTTAAAAGCGAATACGAAGGTGTAGCACTTACGGCTTCATCCTTTAAACTAAACCAATTTTCAAATGGAAGCCATTTTGAAATATCTTCTATTTTAAAGTTTTGTAACACTGCAGGCATTTGTACAAGGTTGAGCCTTTGATTCAATAAAAGAACCAATACCATTACACATACTCCCATAACAAGCATCATCAATCGATACATGACTTTAAACACAATAGAAGAATGTTTCTTTTCTACCTCTTCCATCCCTCCATACCGACGATGTTTAATTCTTTTTCGTACATTCTTGATATCTTCCATAGCTTCCCTCCTACTCTACTATATGACATATCGTCCCCCCATAGAACACAAAAAAACAGACGTCTATTGACAATCTGTTTTAACCTTTGAATGTTCATATTTAATGGATATAAAAGTCTTAATGATAATTGTAACAGGTACTGATATCATAATACCAATCGGTCCCATTAAGACACCACCAGCGAACACCGCAAATAAGGTGATCAAAGGACCTAAAGCACTTCGTTTTTCATGTACTAACGGAGATATCACGTACGCATCCACATTAGAAAGAATCAAAATACCTACCAATAATGCAATTATTCTACCTGGCGATAACGTCAAGGCAGTGATTACACCAATGCTATTTGCAATCGTTCCTCCTAAATAAGGAATGACTGCACCAAGGGAAGTTAAAATTCCGATAATCACCCAGTCAGGATGGCCTATCAAGAAATAAAATGCGCTATACTCTACAAATTTTATGAGCATTATGATAATCAATGATTTCATATAAACAGAGACATTTTCATCCATTTCACGAACATAATGATCTCCATTAGGCGCGAATATTAGAATTGCCTTCTTCACATTATGACGAATACGATCAAAATCAAATAACATATAAATCGCAATGATAATTGAAAATAGAATATTTGTAACAGAATCCAATACAATACTCATAATATTTGGTAGTGTAGAAACAATTTGTGGAATCCAATCATCATACTTTTTCAACATCGCTATGATATTATTGGTAATACTATCGATTAAAGAGAAATCCTGAAATTCACCGATATGCTTAATTTGATTACTAATCCATACGACACCGTCAATCATATTACTCATAAACTCGTTAATCTTTTCATATAAAATAGGCATTAAAATAATAATAAGTGCCACTAAACATACAATGAGTGTAATCCACATCACAATGATAGAAAAATTCTTCGGTACTCCTTTGCGTTCAAGGAACTTCACAAAAGGATGCATTACATACGCAATCACAAACCCTATAATAAATGGTTGAAGGATAGCTTGTACAATAGATATCCAATTCCCCCAATATGCCTCTGTCTTCAATAACAAAAACAAAATTAGCAGTACGCCTATGACTTTCAACAGCATATTTTTAGATACTTTCGCATCCACCTTACTTAAGAAACGTTTTAGCATACGCTCACCTCACTTCCACTATT
>JAVWJF010000044.1:5350-12938 GCA_036639195.1 Longicatena sp. | reverse complement strand
TGAAATCACCTTATATGGAAACTGTGCAATCTCTTAACGTGGCTAAAGACACTAACCCAAAACAGCAACGGATATCGCAAACTTAAATAGAGAATACCTACACCTCATAGTGAGGTGTATACGTGGTGACAAGGAGAAGTGCGCAAGTGTTTTATTGCGAGAAAGATTATGTTGCTTTTACAAGAGAGCAACGCGCGAGTTAACATGCCAATGGATAGCTTTTTCCGTAGGTTTGTTCTAAACGAGAATCCTTTGAATTTGCTTGTCGAACAGATTTTTGGTATAATTTTATCAATTAAGGATATGGTGTTTATGTTCAAGAAAGGCTAAAAAGAGGGCGACATGAAAAAAATAATTTTAATCATTTTTGCAAGTCTTTTTTTGGTTGCATGCATTCCGCAAAGCAAAAGCTCCGCTGAAGAAGAGCTCAGTGCGGCACTTACAATTCCTTTTACTTTTGTTTCCACTCAAACATCTCGCGACGATAATGGGTTGAAAACAGCTGTGTATACGTTTGAGGACGAAAACGGTGTTTCGTTTACACACAAGTCAGGGTTTTATAAGGGGTCGTACGGTCCAGCTTTTTATTCAGAATGTGATTATGCAGAGGTTTTGCTTGCACCTTATCAAGATACACTTGAGGCGCATCTCAAAAAAGATTTTCGAACGAAATTTTTGGATTTCTGTCTAGAATACACCATTTATGTTCCAAACTATGATTCGTTGGAACAAGCAGCACAAGCTATTTTCAACGCTATTCAATCAGTTGAACTCATGCCCATTCACAGGGAACAGTATCCCTTTTATTTGCCCAAAATCACTGTCAATCATGATGACGGCACAGCTGGATCGTTTGTAACTTCGTTTTCTTTCAGATGCAACAAAGAAAGTTTTACAGAAGCTGAAATATTAGATTCCTTGCAAAGGAGCTATGCAGACAGCGTGAAGCGTGGTTCTATCGATGAAACACTTCCGCCCGAAATTATGGAGAAATATCCGGTATCACGCATTTACAAAATATTCGTTGGTGAGGATCAAATTGATAAAAATCAATTTACTGTGCGATTCAATGAAGATTTGAATGAATATACTGTGGAGGGTCTTGCCCCCTGCAAGGAGTCTGTGGTGACCAACCTTTATCCGGGAAAGGGAACTTTCTCCTATCTCGTCAATCTATTGGGTGGTACCTATTCAAGCGAAATAGTAACAGAAAACGCAAGTCGCGACAAACCTAAAAAACAAAAATGGGAGGGTGGAAATGGAACATGGACCATTGGTGGGAATACATGGACAGCACGACTTATCCCACATATAATAGAAAATAAGAGCAGTACTATTGTTTACTTTGATTTAGAAACAACCAAAAACGGTAAGGAGGTAAAGCAATATCCTTATCGCACGGAGAAATCTTTTGGAAAGAATACGGATGATACCTTTACCGTATCCGAACTGGAAGAAATACTGGGAGTTGATATTGTAATCGACCAAATAAATTATACAATGACATTTGTGAAGCCTTGATTTTATAGCGAATTAACCTTTGCCATGTTGAAAATCTTTTCTGTACAGCCTGATAAAATATGCACCCAAGAAAGCAGGATACTCTCATGAATGATGCCCTGAAAAGTAGAAAATACATGGATGAACATTATAAGAATTGATGATCAAAAAGGTACATCATCTCAAAACCAAAATAAAACGCTACCAATCTTATAATACTAGTAAACAGTATTGCCAGTATTTAAAAATTCATCAGTTAACATGTCCTTTTGGACATGTTTTTATCAAATACTTTCATTTTCTTAAGATAGCTTGTATATCGAAAGGATTTCTTTTAAAATAAGGAGAAAGATTGGCGGTGGCATAATGAAAAAGAGAAACTGGAAGATACGTATACCAGTATTGTTATTGTTTTTAGGATTAAGTGGTATGGTTATGTTGTCAATTTATAGTTTATCATCCGAAGATGGTCAACAATCGAGTGTTAGAAGTGAGACTGTAACAGAAACCATCAAAGAAGAAGTGAATACAAAACTAAATGAAAAAGGACTTCGTTTGGTAGATAAGATCAAGTACTATGTTATTTTGAAATCACCTTATGGAAGTGATTGGAATTTGAATATTCGTAAGTTAGCGCACTTTTCTATTTATTTTGCGTTGGGTAGTATGGTGTATATCTCCTTTGCGATATTAGGAGTTAATAAAACATTGCGTTTTTTATTAGCGGTTTTCCTTTGTTTCTTATTTGCGATAGCGGATGAGTATCATCAAAGCTTTACTGCAGGACGTGTCATGGCAAAACTAGATGTCTTTATAGATACGGCAGGTGCCTTTAGTGCAGCGAGTTTATTAACCGTAGTATCATGGGTGTTCTGTGGAATCCGTTATGGTGTTAACAAAATGTATGATGATAAAAAAGAGTCAAAAGTAACATTAGAAAGTAGATAAGCGCGAGAGCGCTTTTTCTTTTCGTACTAGTAAATACTTTAGGATTTCTTTATAATTGGTACGTTATACTTGATGTGTGAAAGGGGTGAAACCATGATTTTACGCTTATTAAAAAATGATTTGATGCGAGGAAAGCTCTCTAACTTTGTCATGTTGTTGTTTATCATGATTTCTGCGACTCTTTCCTGTGCAAGTGTGAATTTAATCTATTCATCTACGAATCAGATTTCATATTTCATGAATGATATGGGAAATGTTGCGGATTTAAACTATTCTATGATGAACGTTACGCAACAAGATAAGGAAAATGTAGAAGACTTTCTAAAAAAAGAAGGTATTCAAAATTATCAAATTGAGGAAGATGTGAGTTTACCATTAGCTTATATAAAATTTGAAGGACATGATGAATTAAAAAGTTCAGGGGTTTTTGCGACAACATCGCCAAAGTACTATAATTTCTTATTTGATGAAGACAATGAAATTCCAAAGATCAAAGAGGGATATGTAGGCATCCCTTTAACTATGAAAGAACAACTTGATTTACAAATTGGAGAGAACTTTACCATCACAAGAAATGGGGAAAAGTTTACGTATAAGATTCAATGTTTTGTAAGAGATTCTATTTATGGTTCAGAGATGGTTGGTCAGAAACGTATTCTATTACATCCAAAGGATTATGAAATACAATATGCCTCCTCTAGTGAAAAAGAACATACGATGGTGTTATCTATAAAGTCCGCAAAAGGACATGAAAATCTTGAGGCAAAAATGCAGAAAGCAGGATTGCCTACGTATATCTCAATTAGCAAAGATACATCGTATTTATCCTTTTTAGGACTGAGTATTGGTACTTGTGCGATTCTTATGATGAGTGGTGTTATTTTGTTATGTATGTCCTTTTTGATTATACGATATACAATTTTATTTCAAATGGAGAATAACTACGCAGAAATCGGAGTAATGAAGGCAATTGGGTTAAGGCATTCTCAAATACGCTCTTTATATATGGCGAAGTATTTAGGGTTAGGTATTTTCGGAAGTGTTTTGGGATTCTTTGTTTCCATTCCAGCAAGCTCCATCTTAAAAGAAGCACAAGCAGGTGTTGTGCCAGTGTTGTCAGATGGTGTTGGTGTCTTATTATCGGCGATGATTGTTGTGGTGATATTGTGTATGGTATATGGTATCACTGCGTTGGTTTTAAATCGCTTAAAGAAACAAAGCACCATGGATGCGATACGTAAGGGGAACGAAGGAGAAAGCTATAAAGCAGTTTCTTCAATGGAACTAAGAAAAGTTCGTCATTTGCCAATGTGTGTATATCTTGCGGTGAACGAATTGTTTGCGCATATGAAAAATACAGTTATGATGATTTCTATTTATGCGTTTTGTCTGTTGTTAATATTATTGCCACTTACTTTGAAAGATTCATTTCGTGGAAATGCATTTTTGGATATCCTGAAGGTAAGTAGCGCAGATTTATTTACGAGACAATATGATGGTGTGGCGATATCAAAACTTGAAAAAGAACACCAAAAAGTTGTAAAGGATTTAAAAGCTTATGATGAACATGTGAGTGTTCGTTTAGAAACCATGACGAGTGCTACGTTGAATGAAGGAGATATAAGTACTGCTGTCTTTATGATGAAACGTGCCAATCGTGACATTCAGTTGGATTCTGGGAAAAGGCCAATATTAGAAAATGAAGTCGCTGTATCTTCAACAATTGCGAAACAATTTAATAAGACCGTCGGTGATTCTATTACCATATCTTGTGAAGGAAAGAAAGTATCTTATTTAATTACAGGCATTTATACCAGTATGATGAATCTAGGTAGTAATGTGATTGTTAGTGATAAAACAAAGTATTCATTTGCATACAATGGCTATATGGTTATTAATTTCTCGGGAGATCAATTACAACGAGATAAAATAAAAGAAAAGGTATTAAAAGAATATGACGGTGTTAGTTTGATTACATCTACTGATTTGATGACATCGTTTAGTGGAGATATGCCAAAGCAGATTTCATCATTATCAGATTTGATGACGGTTGTTATTTCAGGGATTGTATTTGCGCTAATTATTCTATTTTCTAAAATGCAGATGTTGCGATCTAAAAAATCAATCGCACTACTACAAAGCATTGGGTATCATCGTCGTTTTATACGTCGTTGGCAAACCTTACGTTGTTTACTTCAAGTTGGACTTGGACTTCTTGTAGGATTGCTTGTTCATACATTGTTCACAAGTACTTTGTTAGAAGCGTTTTTTAAAGCGATGGGTATGGGAAAAGTGAACTTAGTTGCGAATCCCATAAATGCGTATATTCTGTATCCTTGTATATATCTTTGTGTGGCTTGTGTTGCCCAATGGATGGTCAATCAAACACTACAAAAATGGAATGTAAAAGAACTCAATGATGAATAGGAGGAGTTAAAATGGAAACGTTAATCGAAGTAAAACAACTATGTAAATCATACGTTATAAATAAGAATCAAAACCATGTATTAAGAAATGTTGACCTTAGTATTCAGAAAGGGGAGTTCATTGCGATCATGGGACCAAGTGGAAGTGGTAAATCAACCCTTCTATATACAGTGAGTGGTATGGATCATATTAGTGGTGGCTCTGTTTTATTTGACCATAAAGACATCAGTAAGTATAATGATAAAGAAATGGCAGAGTTACGTTTACATGAAATGGGATTTGTATTTCAACAGATGCATTTCTTAAATAATCTCAATGTATATGACAACGTTATTATGCCTGGGTATATGGCGAATAAAAGAAAACATGGGGAAATTAATGCATTTGCGAATGAATTGTTTCAAAAGTTCATGATTGCGGATATTGCCAAACACAACATACAAGAAGTGAGTGGTGGAGAACTACAACGTGCATGTATTGCAAGGGCGATGATCAATCAACCAAAAGTTTTGTTTGCGGATGAACCAACAGGAGCATTGAATAGTTCGAATGCTAGGGATGTGATGGATATGTTTTTGAAGGTACATGAACAAGGGACTACCATTCTTATGGTAACACATGATGTAAAAGTCGCTTCTTACGCACAACGGATTTGTTATATCAATGATGGAAAGATTGAAAGTGAATTAAATATAGGGGTTATGAATAAAGATAGTGATACAAAAGAGAGAGAAAAAACTGTATATAATTGGTTGATGGAAAAAGGCTGGTAGAAAGGAATGCACATATGATAGATATCCTAATGGTGGAAGATAATAAAGAATTAAAAGATGTATTGGAACGATTTCTTCTTCATGAAGGATATCGCATCCAATGTGTAGAATGTGGAAGTCGTGCACTTGAGGTGTTATCGAAAGAGGAAGTACGACTTCTTTTGGTCGACATTATGTTGCCAGATATGGATGGGTTTCATATATGTGAAGAAGTTCGAAAGTGTAAAAATATTCCGATTATTATCATGAGTGCGAGAATACAAACGAGTGATAAGTTACTAGGGTATGATTTAGGTGCGGATGATTATATAGAAAAACCTTTTCCAATTCCATTGTTGATTGCGAAGATTAAAACCTTACTACGTAGAAGCTATGAGATGAAAGAAGAAGTATCTCTTTTACAAGATAAGAATCTTTGTGTGGATGTTAAGAAGCGTAGGGTACAACTTGATGGAAAAGAAATAGCTTTATCTGTGAAGGAATATGAATTGTTGGTGTTGTTGATGAAACAAAAAAAGACAACGTTAAATAAACAATATCTATTTCGGGAAGTGTGGGGAAGTTATTCGGAAAGTGAACTATCTACACTTACCGTGCATATCAATACTCTTCGTGAAAAGATCGAAGAAGATGCGAAGCATCCTCAAAGGTTAAAGACCATATGGGGAGTGGGATATCGTTATGAAGGCTTGGAATAAAAGTTACTATGGGGCGTTAGGATTTTTAATTCTTTTGGTTATTGTTGTGAATATTTTTTTGTTTCAAAGCAGAGAAGAAAATATACCTAATGAGAAGATTGTTGAAATTAATAGGGTGTATAAGAAACTACAAAATGGAGAAGATGTTTCAAAGCAACTAGGAGATCAATTAGAGTTAAAAATTGTTCATGAGGATCGTTTGAATCTAGAGAAGTATATGGAATCTTTAAATAAACGTATCATTGTACTTCCAGGGAAAGGAAACGAATTTTATTTCTTTACGTATTCCATCGATCGTATACCGTCTTATATCGTATGGGGAATCAATCTGTTCTTTTTCTTAGCGATCGTAATCTTTATGTGGATGCATCGTTTTGTTGCGAAACAAGTAATACAACCATTTTATAAAATGAAAGATATGGCAGAGGCAATAAGTAGAAGAGATTTTGATTATCCACTCCCACAACAAAAATATAAGTTTTTTGGTAAGTTTGTTTGGGCGATTGACATGATGCGAGATGAATTGCGTTACCATGAACAGAAAGAGTTGGATTTGATGAAGGAAAAGAAAGTGATGATTTCCTCTTTGTCTCATGATATTAAAACTCCTTTATCTAATATACGTTTATATAATGCAGCACGAAAAGATGCTCTATATCCTGTGGATACAATTATGGAAAGAGTGGATGAAAACTGTGATAAGATTGATGCTTATGTAAAAGATATTATCAATACAAGCAATGAAGATCTTTTTGATTTTAGTATTCATAAACAAGAAACCTATTTGCATGAGATTTTACCGATTTTAAAGCGAGAAGAAGAGCGCATTACACTTTCTTTTGTGGAATATGAACAACAAGGGTTTCATGAGGATTGTTTCATCTATGCGGATATCAATCGATTAAAAGAGGTCATGGATAACATTATGGATAATGCGTTGAAGTATGGCGATGGGAAATGGATTCATGTGTCGTTTTATGAAGAAGACCATCATATCATTGTAAAGATTACGAATTCAGGTGTTGGAATACAGGAACAAGACCAAAGTGCTCTTTTTCAAAGTTTCTATCGTGGGAATAATGTAGGAAAACAAAAAGGAAATGGGTTGGGATTGTACATATGTAAGCAGTTGATGGTTAAAATGGGTGGAGATATTTTCATGAGCCAAGAAGAGGGAAGTGTTAGTTTCCATTTGGTGCTAGAAAAGTTATAGTTATTACAAAATTGAAAGAAGCGTGAGGA
>JAVWJF010000044.1:0-5340 GCA_036639195.1 Longicatena sp. | reverse complement strand
TTTTTTTCAAACTCTCGTACGTTATAATACTTATAGAAACTGAGGTAAGATTATGTATAAAATTATGATCGTAGAAGATGATGAACCCATCGCAAAAGAACTAAGTGTATTTTTGACACATCAAGGATATACATGTTGTATTTGGGATTTACAAGAGGATATTACAAAGTTCATTTTAAAAGAAGAACCTCATGTGATTTTATTGGATATTAACCTCCCTAAACAGGATGGGTTTGTATTATGTACGCAAATTCGAACATTTTCCGATATACCGATTATCTTTGTGACAAGTCGTAATTCGGATATGGATGAGTTGTGTAGTATGCGTATGGGGGGAGATGATTTCATTACGAAACCTTATAATTCTAGTGTCTTACTAGCTCATATTGAAGCGATTATAAAACGATCTTACAAAGGGAATGAGAAACAGTTGGTTCATCGTGATGTCACTTTAAATTTGGCATTGAGCCGTCTGGAAGCAAATGGTAAATTTGAAGAACTTACAAAGAACGAAATAAAGATTATGTATTACCTTTTTCAACATAAAGGAGAGATTGTTTCTAGAGAAGATTTGATTGATTACTTATGGGATAATAAACTATTTATTGATGATAACGCATTGAGTGTTAATGTGACACGTATTCGCAATAAATTTCGAGAACTCGGGTATGATGAATTTATTATAACGAAGCATCGTCAAGGGTATGTGATATGAAATTAAGTGAATATTTAGAAGATCAAGCTAGTTTTTTAATTACTATGTTTCTAGTATTGATTGTACAATCATTGGTATTATATTTCCTAGGTAATAATTTATCTATGATTATTGTGTTGGATGGTATGTGGGGAATCTTTTTTATAACGTATTTAAGTATGCAATTTCGAAAGAAGCATAAACAACATATGTTGATACGATATTTAGAAGAAACGTTGGATCAAAAATATTTGTTACATGAAGTTTTGCCACAAGATATGAATCATGAAGAACAATTTTATAAGCATCTATTGTATGTGGGTAATAAGTCTATGTTAGAACATGTGTCTTCTATACGAAGAGAAAGAAAAGAGTATCAAGAATTTATTGAACAATGGGTACATGAAGTAAAGACGCCGATTGCGGCAATGAAATTATGGAGCGAAAATCAACAGGTAGAGAGAAAACGTGACCTGATGCAACAAATAGAGAGAACAGAACACTATGTCGAACAGGCGTTGTATTATGCAAGAAGTGAAAATGTAGAAAAAGATTTCCATATTCATGCTTTTGATTTGATGAAGTGTATTCAAGAGAGCTTATTGAAGAATAAGTATTTATGTATGTGTTCACAAGTGCGTATTGAAATGCCTTCAGGGGAGTATTGCGTATATACAGATGAGAAATGGGTTATTTTCATTTTGAATCAATTGATTGAGAACGCGGTGAAATATCGTAAGAGTGAAGATGCCTTTATTCGTATCGAAATTCAAAAAGTAAATGAACATACGTATTTGCGAGTGATTGATAATGGAAAAGGAATACAAGCTCAGGATTTGCCAAGGGTGTTTGAAAAAGGCTTTACAGGAGAAAATGGAAGAGTAAGCAATAAGCATTCCACTGGAATTGGTTTGTACTTATGCGAGCGTCTATGCGATGCGTTATCCATAGCGATTGAAATACAATCTGTTGAAGGAGAGTATACAGAAGTGATTCTTTGTTTTTCATAAAGTTCTTACAATACTGTAACTCCAAAGAAAAGAAACAACATACAAAGTGAGCGTAAAACTTTCTATAATGAGGGTATAGTAAGGAGAATGTATATGACAATTTTAAATGTATCCCATGTGGAAAAGTATTATGGTAATTCAGGAAATTTAACAAAGGCGTTAGATGATATAAGTTTTACTATGGATGAACATGAATTTACTGTGATTATGGGAGCGAGTGGAAGTGGAAAAAGTACATTGTTGAATGTGATTTCCACAATGGATATGGTAAGTGCTGGGTCTATTACCATAGGTGATATGGAACTATCAAAAATGAATGAAAATCAAATGGCAGATTTTCGTAAGAAAGAATTAGGGTTTATCTTTCAAGATTTTAATTTGTTGGATACTTTGAGCTTACATGAAAATATCGCAATGCCATTGGTACTATGTAAAGAGAACCCAAAGGTGATTGATGAAAAAGTTGTACAATATGCGAAGATATTAGGGATTGAGGACCTGCTTGATCGTTATCCATATGAAGTGAGTGGAGGACAACGCCAACGTTGTGCATGTGCAAGGGCAATCATTCATCATCCAAGTATCGTAATGGCAGATGAACCAACGGGTGCTTTGGATTCACATTCTTCCTATCTTTTGATGGAACGATTTTTAAAAATGAATCAGGAAGAACAGGCAACCATTCTTATGGTAACGCATGATGCGTTCGCGGCTTCTTATGCTAAAAGAATTCTATTTTTAAAGGATGGAAAGATATACAATGAGATTTATCGTGGCAATCAAACAAGAAAAGAATTCTTTCAAAGTATTTTAGATGTCATGACGCTGCTTGGTGGAGATGTTCATGATGTACGCTAAATTGATTGTTCGTAATTTAAAGAGAAGTACCAAAGAATACATGTTGTACTTCATGACACTTACCATTTGTGTTACCTTAATGTATGCATTCAATGGGCTTGCATTTTCTAATCAGGTAAGTCAATTGGCAAAAACGATGGATGCGATGGCTGGAGGAATCGTTGCTTCTAGTGTGATTATTGTACTCGTTATGGGATGGCTTGTCTACTATATCTCGAACTTTATCTTACAGAAACGAAGTCATGAATTTGGTATGTATATGTTGATGGGAATGACACGCAAACAAATTACGAATATGTTTTTGTTAGAACAAGTTTGTATGGGGTTGATTGCCTTTGTGGTGGGGTGTGTACTCGGTGTTGTTGTATATCAAGTGCTGATTGCGATACTTATGAATTTATTCCATTCTAGTTATTCTTTTCAAATTGATTTCAATTGGCAAAGTGCACTATTAACATTCTTTTATTTCTTTATGATTTATCTAGTAGAATTGATACGAGATCGTAATTTTTTAAAGAAAAGAAATATTACGACGCTACTTTATAGTAATCGTATAAATGAAACAGCTAAAAAAAGCGGGAAGCTATCTGTTTTGTGTTTTATCTTTGGAATCATGGCGTATTTTGTTGGACTTCGATGTTTGCAATTGGGGTTTCAAAATGAAATCGATGCAGGAGTAAGTTTATTCGGTGGTGTGGGTTCTATTTGTTTCTCAATCTTTCTTATATATTTTGGTTTGTCCTATGTTATTACACAATGTATTCAACGTAAGAAAAATATCAAATACAAAGGAAATGCTTTGTATTTGAGTGCGCAAATTTGTACACGATTGAGAACCAGTAGAATGGTACTAGCTTTGTTATCTGTATTGACACTTTCAACCTTTTTACTTGTGAG
Organism: Longicatena sp.; assembly: GCA_036639195.1. Taxonomy (GTDB): domain Bacteria; phylum Bacillota_I; class Bacilli_A; order Erysipelotrichales; family Erysipelotrichaceae; genus JAVWJF01. The sequence goes on along the minus strand of JAVWJF010000044.1, from coordinate 1,881 downwards.
TATGGGGATGAAGTTCAATGCATCCATTGATGATTCTTTAAACTTAAGACCTTTTGATATAAGTGCTTCTACCTACAGTGGTGAAGATGAAATAAATCCAACTTCGATTCTAGAATATTTGAAAGAACACGATATAGCATATCAAGCACATACGTATCATACGTATGAACTAGATATTATGCATAAGGATATCGTAAAGGGAATTGCATGGGAAGAACGTTACAAAAATGCACAAGATTACCACTATATATCGTATACGGACTATGTAACATTGGCAAAGATGTTAAATGAAAAGGTACATCCTATGAAGGAGGGGGAATATCTTATCTTAACGACGGTGCAGTTTGAAGATATCTTGCGAGTAAATAGTAAGGGATATACGTTTCTTGATCTACAATGCGCGGGTGTTGTAAATCAAAATCTAGGATTAACCCTATATGATGCCTTTATATTTGTGGTTCCAGATGTTGTGCTAAAGGGTGTGGATACCTTAGATAAAGGGCAGTTTGTGGTTAAAACAGAAGAAGAATCCACACAAAAATGGGAAGAAGATATATTAGAACCTTTTTCAAAGGATAATAAAGGATATGTACAACTTGTGACTAGATATGAATGGGTCACACAATCTATTGGCTCTAGTTCTACAATTATGTTCTGTTTGATTTATTTAGCAATCATATTTGCTTGTGTAAGTGCGACAGTACTTTCCGTTCAACAGATGTCAGATGTATGGAAACAGCGAAGTTCTTATCATATGTTATGGAAGATGGGAGTTTGTAAACGAGAGATTTATAGCTTGTTGAGAAAACAAATTGCATTGTATTTCTTTATGCCATTTATTCTTCCAGTACTTTACCTTTTCCCAATTATTAAGGTCTTGGATACCTTATTCTTAATGAGTTATTCGTATGGCTCCATGGTACCATATGCATGCTTCTCTATCATGTTCTATTTGGGTATCTATTTGTGCTATTATTTCTTAGCGTATTTCAATAGTAAACAAAGTATTTGTATTTCATCAACTGGAATTAAAAAACAGTAGAATACCTTTTGTAAATAGTTTAGATTGTGCTATACTATAGAATATTATCGGAGGTATACTCATGTTTAATTTAAATACGTTATTACCTAATTTAATTTATATTCTTCCTGCGGTTATTATTGCGTTATCTTTGCATGAATTTGCACATGCATTTGTTTCCTATAAGTTAGGGGATGTATCGCAAAAGGAACGTGGAAGAATGTCTTTAAATCCATTGAAGCATTTAGATCCAATTGGTACCATTTCTTTGATATTCTTTGGATTTGGATGGGCAAAACCAGTACAAGTAGACCCATACTTTTATCGCAATAAGAAAGAGGGTATGATGTGGACTTCATTGGCAGGACCATTCATGAACTTTATTGTTGCATTTATATGTGTTATTTTATATTCCTTGTTGTTGAGGTTTGCGCCTGTATGGACAGTTACGTCAGTGATTGGTGATTATATCTTCCAGTTGTTGATTATTACAGCACGTATTAATATAGGGTTAGGGATCTTTAATCTTATTCCTATTCCACCACTTGACGGTTCTAAAATATTAACTGGTATCTTGAAAGAGGAAACATACTTCAAACTTATGCAATATGAGAATTACTTTATGATTGCAATTATCTTTTTGTTGGCAAGTGGTACATTAAATGTTCCATTGATGCAGGCAAGAGAAACCATCTTTGAACTATTCAATAATATCGTGTTCCCATTGTTGGGACTGAGATAACATAAAAAAGACGAATCTTGTTCGTCTTTTTCTATATATTTAGGTTCTATAACATTTGGTGTTGGTGAAAACTGACACCTTTTTATATTTTTCAAAATAAAAAGACATAAGATGAATT
>JAVWJF010000043.1:0-12994 GCA_036639195.1 Longicatena sp. | reverse complement strand
GGTTCTAATTGTACAAGATTAGCAATTGAAAATTGCTTGGAAGTAGAAAATCGAGATATTGCTGGAGTGTTGTTGGTTACGCCGTATTATAATCGACCAACCCAACAAGGCTTATATGAGCACTTTAAGAAGATATCACAGTGTATTCATCATTCTATTATGTTGTATAACATTCCCTCTAGAACAGGCTGTACGCTGGAGTGTGATACTTTGTTGAGGTTATTGGATGAATGTCCAAACATTGTTGCGTTAAAACATGCATCAAAAGATCTTGATTTAGTAAAATGTGTAATGAAACAGTATCCAGAGTTTCGTGTTTATAGTGGAGAGGATGGATATTTTGTGGAGTCTTTTGAAGCTGGTGCAATGGGTGTGGTTTCTGTAATGTCACATATGATTCTTCCACAGATGAAAAGCTTTATAGAAGGTGGATGTCAAGATGAGGAGCTAGGAAAAATGTTATATGAGTGTGCAGAAAAAACATTCTGTGAAGCATCTCCTTCTCCAGTGAAATATATGTTATGTCGCAAAGGTGTTTGTAAGAATGTATTACGTTTACCAATGGTGCCAATAAGCTATGGAAAGGAATTCATGTTAGATGCGTGGATGGCAGAAAATGACACATTTTTACAGGGAGGAATGGTATAGTAAATTTGGTGATATAAATGCTTGCGGTGAAAGTGTTTGATGAAGAACATGAAGATGATCTAAGTGATGCAATCAATGAATTTTTAAGAGATAATGAAGATATCAATGTGTTGGATATCAAATTTTCAAGTGCCATATGTGAAGGTGAAGAGGAACAGACCTATTGTTTTTCAGCGATGTTGATTTATTCTTCATAAGACAAGGAAATCCTCACATACTACGTATTGGAGGTGTTATCATGCAGAAGAAAACTGAAATTCTATGCAGTGTCGCAAATTGTGTTTATCACAAAGATGCACATTGTGAAGCTGAAACAATTTCCGTGGCATGTGATAATTGTGTAATACCAAATTCATGCTGCGAAACTGAATGCAATTCTTTCCGTAACAAAAACGAAAGATAGGGAACGGTCCTCACGGATCGTTTTATTTTTGATATCCTGTAACATGAAAATATGATATAATAATGCAGAGGTGATTTCATGCGCAAGCTTATCGTTTTATGGATTGCTATGATCATGCTAGTGAGTGGTTGTTCTAACACGAAAATAGATGATAAAGAAAACATGAAAAATTACGAAAATTTCATTGATACAGTAATGACCAATCAAGGGATCGAATCAAAAATCATTCCCTTTGACTATAAATTAAATGTATATAAACAAAAGGATAATTCTTATCAATATGAACTCTTAGTATCGAATCCAAGAAGTGCTATGTATAATGTTCAAGCGATTGCAGTTAATCCGGATGTTGATAGCAATACAAATGTACATCCTTGTTTAGGGTTATTAGGTGAAGATGCACAATTAGATTTTCATATGGTTCCATTTCAGTCGAATGCAGAAATGGGGTTTTATAAAGGATTTTCTTTAGAGGGTGTTAGTGATTCAGAACAATTTAAATTATATGTTATGGTTACATGGAAAGATTCCGCTTTAGTAAATGATCATCGTGTGTTTTTTAATGTGAGCTTTGTTCAAGAAGCTGATGACAATGAAAATGGTGCGAAGGAAACTGCAGAAACAAATAATGAGTGAGGCTAAAATATGAGTGAAACAAAGAATATGTCAAAACGTAAGCAATCAATGTTGCTTGGAGGTTTGATATCCAGTGCTGGAATTTTTATATCGAAATTTCTAGGTTTGATTTATGTCATTCCTTTTAATTATATTTTACAAACAAATGAAAATCAGAGTTATTATTATTCGACTTATAATATTTATTCTTATATCTTAACGATTGCGACTGCGGGATTACCATTTGCGATAGCTACTTTAATTGCGAAATATAGTAGCCGAGGTGATTATAAAACTTGTCTGTTAGTAAAAAAGATTTCATTTATAACGATGACAGCGTTTGGATTTGTTTGTATGTTATGCATGATGCTAGGTTCTGGTATGATTGCGAACGTATTTTGTCCTGAAGATTTAGATGTGAGCATTATGAAGAATGTAATTATCATCATTTCTTTGGCTGTCTTTATCATTCCGGTGTTAAGTTCACTTCGTGGGTTTTATCAAGGCTTAAAAGAACTTCAAATTTATTCTATGTCTCAGGTATTAGAACAATTGGTACGTATTATCTTTTTGTTAACCTTTGGGGCGTTGATTGTTTATGTGTTCAATCAAGATGCTGTATGGGCCTTATACTTTAGTGTATTTGCGGCTAGTGTATCGGGATTTTTAACCATTTTCTATATTCGATGGAAAGGAAATCATCGTCTTATTGAAGTGAAAGAATTGGCAAGAGCGCAAGAGTTAAAACCAGCTAAAGATGCGAACGTTGTATTTAAGGAATTGTTGTTTGTAGCGATACCGTTTTTGTTAATTTCTATTTTTGGGTATTGTGATGCGGTTGTAAATCAAATGGATTTAAAGCCTGGTCTTGCGGCGTTTGGAGAGATGGCATATACGGCTGAAGTAAATACTTCTGTATTTGGAAGGGCAACAAAAATTATTGCGATTCCAATGGTATTGGCACCAGGGTTTTCTGCGGCGATTATACCATATATTACTTCCGCGTTGGAACATAAAAATATGAAACTTGTACGTAAGAATATAACAGAATGTATTGAATCTGTATTATACATTGCGATTCCAGTTTGTTTTGCTTTGTTTGTATTTGCGAAACCAATTATGTTTGTATTATTTCCACATGTAGACAATGCGCAGCTTGCACTGGATACCTTTACGATGAAATGGTATGCGTTGGAAGCACTTTGTGCTACGGTATGCCCAGTGTTTTCATCCATTGTAATGGCGATTGGATACCGTAAGAAAATCGTAATCAATACGATGTTGTTTGCTCTTATTAAAATAGCGACGAATCGTTTATTTATTACGTGGTGGGGAATTCCTGGTATGGTATTGTCGAGTGCTTTTGCATACGCTGTATTTACCATTTTAAATGTGTATGTTATACAGAAATATTTCCATGTGAATTGGAAGTATACATTTCGAAAACTTATCTTCATTGTTCTTGGAGTTCTAGGATTTTATTTGCTATCCTTGTTGTTTACAAGTTTTGGATGGATTGATCATCATTCTTCTAAGATGGTATCACTTCTGTATTTGATGTTGATGGGATTGGCTTGTTGTGGGGTGTATTTTGCGATTACTGCATTTTGTAATATTCCTCAGACGATTTTCCATTTTGATTTAGGTAAGATTTTTTCCAAAATAAAAGCGAAGGTAAAACGCACATGATACGATTAGATAAATATCTTGCACATGCGGGCATCGGAACTAGGAAAGAAGTAAAACAATGGATACGCAAGAAACATGTAAGTGTGAATGGTGTTATATGTATAAAAGATGATACACATATCGATGAAATAAGTGATGAAGTTGTGTTAGATGGTGAACGCATTCAATATGATCGTGTAGTTTATATTATGCTTCATAAGCCAGATGGCGTTGTGAGTGCAACAAGTGATGCACAATATCAAACGGTACTAGAATGTATTGATACCATCATTCCAAAAGATTGTTTTCCGGTAGGACGTTTAGATATCGATACGGAAGGTTTATTGCTGATTTGTAACGATGGAAAATTAGCACATGCTTTATTATCTCCAAAGAAACATGTCGATAAAACATACTATGTAGAAATCAGAGAACCATTAGAAAAAGGTGATATTGAACTCTTAGAGAGTGGTACCATAACGTTGGATGATGAAGTGTTAAAACCTGCTAAAGTCGAAGTAATAGATGAGACTTCTATATATTTAACGATACAAGAAGGGAAATATCATCAAGTAAAAAGAATGTTACAAGCAGTTCATAATGAAGTCTTGTTTTTAAGAAGAGAGCGTATGGGCTCTTTGGTACTAGATACAGCATTAAAGCCAGGGGAATGGCGCTACTTAACAGAAGAAGAAATACAAGCATTAAAAAATAATCATTCATAGAAGAAGAGAAAGAAGGTTGAATCTTATGCGTTTTGTAGACATCATTGAAAAAAAGAAACAACGTCAGGAATTAACAAAAGAAGAACTACATTTCTTTATCGATGGATATGTAAAAGATGAAATACCAGATTATCAAGTTTCAGCATTGTTAATGGCAATCTATTTTAATGGTATGAATGAAAAAGAAACTGCCATTTTAACAGATGAAATGTTAAATAGTGGAGATAGAATTGATTTATCTAGTGTTCAAGGGTTAAAATGTGATAAGCATTCTACTGGTGGAGTTGGAGATAAAACGAGTTTGTCTTTGGCGCCAATGGTTGCGGCTTGTGGTGGTAAAGTTGCGAAGATGTCTGGTAGAGGTTTAGGACATACTGGCGGGACGTTGGATAAAGTAGAATCCATTGATGGATTTCAAGTGAATTTATCTCAGGATACATTCATTGAACAAGTGAACCGTATTGGATTATCTTTGATTGGACAAAGTGGTACACTTGTTCCTGCAGATAAGAAGTTATATGCTTTACGTGATGTGAGTGCAACGGTAAATTCTATTCCTTTGATTGCATCTAGTATTATGTCTAAGAAACTTGCGGCTGGTGCAGATACAATTTTATTGGATGTGAAATTTGGCGAAGGAGCATTTATGGATACTCCTGAAAAAGCAGAGGAATTATCACGTACCATGATTTCTATAGGACATCATTTCCATAAAGATGTACGCGCCATGATTTCAAATATGAATCAACCTTTAGGAAATGCAATTGGCAATGCACTAGAAGTAAAAGAAGCAATTGCTACACTGAAGGGGGAAGGTCCTCAAGATTTTACAGACTTATGTGTACAAGCAGGCAGTATCATGCTTGTACAGTCCAAATTAGCGAGCAATGTTGATGAGGCTAGGGAAATGCTTGTCGAATCTATTACGAGTGGTAGAGCGCTTAAAAAGCTTATAGAAATGGTAGAGGCACAATCTGGAAATGTAGAACAAATCAAAGATCCTAGTTTGTTACCACAAGCAAAAGAAATCTTAGAAGTTACAACAAAAGAAAGTGGATATATAAAAGATCTTCATGCATTGAAACTTGGTACTCTAGCAATGCAATTGGGTGCTGGACGTATGGTAAAAGAAGATGACGTAGACCCTGCAGTAGGGATTGTATTAAATAAAAAAGTGGGAGATGAAGTACAACAAGGAGATATTCTTGCCTATGTACATATCAATCAACCACTACCTACGAACTGGTTAACAGAGTTCTATGATGCATTTATCTTCACAAAAGAACACGTAGAAAAAACAGGTCTTATTTATAAAATCATCAACGATTAGGAATGTGAAAACATTCCTTTTTTCTTATGATAAAACCCCACATCCTTGCCATACTAATCCTAAGGATGTGACACTATGGATAAGAAAAAGAAATATGTACTTTATTCTTTAAACTTTTTTGTATTTTTTGCTATATCTATGGTAAACACACAAATGATTCCTTTCTTAAGCAAGGTAGGGTATGATGTAATACAAAGAGGTTACATCCTAGCAGGTACTGCAGTTGTCGCAATACTAGGTCAGTTTCTTTTTGGTTATTTATGCGATCGCTCCCAAAAAACGAAGAAGGTCTTTTTTTTCGCATATCTATTATTGATTGCAGGTAGCCTAGGTATGTTTTTATATCAAAAGCAAATGTTCTTTTATCATCTGTTCGTTGTTTCCATTGTGTCAGGTATGGTAAAGGTGATTATGGGATTAGATGAAACATGGATGCTGGAAATCGATAGTGAGCATTATGGTAAGTTACGTGCAGCTGGGGCGTTGGGATTAACTATAGGTTCTCCTATTGCAGGGTTTCTTGTTAAAGCGTTTCACTATATTTCATTACTAATAACATTTTGTCTCGTATCTTTTTTTATCCTATATTTATTAAAAGAAGTTCAGGATACAAAACGTAAAGAAAGTGAAACAATCAAATTATCCTCTATAAAAAGCATTATATGTAATAAACAATATATTCTTTTAGTGCTTATTTACTTATTGGTCTATATGATTGGAACCGCTGATCAATATGTCGTCATTGATAAAATGCTAGATATTGGAGTGGATAGTTCGTTAGTAGGTATCAAATGGGCTTTACAATCCTTTATGGAAGTACCCTTATTTCTCTTTGCGAGTGCTATATTAAAGCGTTACAAAACAGGTACTCTGTTGTTGTTTGGTACTGTGATGTATGCGATTAAATTTATACTATATGGCTTTTTTCAATCAAGCTGGGGTATTATATGGAGTGCATCTTTGCAATTGCTCACACTTCCTATTATTATGTTGACGAGTAAAGTGTTAATCAAAGAAGTGACCCCAAAGGAAATGTTTAATAGTGCTCAAATGTTTGCGATGGCTATTTTCATTGGTGTAAGTGGACTTATTACGCCTTTGATTACTTCTTATGTATCACATGCGCTTGGGTATGATAAAACGCTATATTTGGTGGCAGGATTTGCGATATTCCCGTTGCTTTTGATTCTTTATTACCAACGTTTGCGTAAAAAAGCAGACAAGTCTTGAAATCTTCGCTTTTATTTTCTATAATAGGTATAGATGAAGACTGTGAAACCCTACGATAGTGGGTTATGATGGAGGCTCTTGATCATGTATACAAGAGCCTTTTCTTAAGGAGGAAACACCATGGAGTTTATAATAGAAAAGAAAGATAGTATCTATAGTATCAAAGAAGATGGAAGAACTATCTTCACGTGTGATCATAGTTATGATGACAAACTTCTTTCTTTGTATTTACGAAATATATATGGAGATGAAGCACTTAGTGTGTTTCAAATAAAGAAATGGTATAGTACTATACAGCCAGGACGTGCACTTGATTTTACAATTTATGAACAAGATGTAAAAATGGGCGAACTTCATGGAATTAAAGGAGCTTTTGAATTTGCATTTCAAGGAGTAACCTATCGATTCTATTCTGGATTAGAAGATGGGGTACGTATTGTAAAATGCTTTGATAGAGAAAAGTGTTGTGGAATTATGGAACTGGGAGAAACTTGCAAAGTATCATTCTACAATAGTACATTAGGTTCTTTGATGTCTATTCTTACAGTGTTGTTAGATGGATATATTAAACATGAACATTTCTCACAGGATTTATATCTTAGTAAATGCAGTGAAGAAATGAAGGAAGTAGCATAAAAATTGACATAATAAAGAATCTTGTATTGTAAAATGAAATGAGGCGATTTCATGACAATACAAGATTTTTTTATTATCTGGCAAGACATAGGTTTGTTGTTGTATGCAATACTGAAAGCTTTTTTACCTCTTCCATCATTGGAAGTGATTTTGGTACCTCTTTGTATGCATTCTCCAGAAAAATGGATTCTCTATTCCATTGAAGGTGCGATAGGAACCTGTATTGGTGGAGGAATAGGGTATTGCCTAGCTCATCGTTTTGGTCGTAACATCCTACAACATATGGCAAGTGAAAAAGATATGGATGCTGGAGAACGCTTGATGAATCGCTATGGGATGCTTGCTGTGTTTATTGGTGGAATTACACCTATTCCAGACTTTCTATTGGCGTATTTAGCTGGTTTCACCAATATGAACTTTATAAAATTCTCCTTGTGTGATGGATTTGCACGATTGTTAAGAAGTTTACTTGTAACGTATTGTTTATATCAATTGGGAAGTGTTGTGAACGTAGATTCCTTTGGCACTTGGTTTTCTTTGATAATAATACTTTGGCTTATCCTTCGTTGGTGGAAGGAAAAACGTCACTTACAAACAACATCTAAGAAATAAGGAAGTATTTGATCGTTCTCCATTTTTTCTGGATGCCACTGTACTCCATAAACTAAATGTTCATTATCTTCAAATGCTTCCACGAAACCTTCATTGGATACAGCGGCCACTTTTAGTTGACTGGCTAACGTTGCTATAACTTGATGATGATAGCTATTTACAAGTATGTCTTCCGCATACATGGTGCTTAGAAAACTATCTTCACAAATGTGAAGAAGATGTTCATGTTGCTTTGCATGGGTATCTTCTTCTATGTGTTGTATTAAGTTTCCTTTCAAGTATACGTTGATCATTTGCATTCCTCTACATATTCCAAGAATTGGCTTATGTGCAGTATAAAAAGCATCAATACATGCGAAATCAAAATGATCCATAGCTCTTTCATAAGTTTGCACATGAGGATTACGTAATTGCTTTACATAATAACTTTGTACATCGTAGCCTCCTGGAATGATCAAACCATTACAAATCTTTTTTGCCTTTTCAAGTGATGTATAAGAGCAGATAGGGAAGACAGCCGCCCCTAAATTTACAATCGCATTTACATAACTTTCATTCACAAACCATTTGAACATAGAATCAAAACGCTCAATACGCATTACAATACCAATGATTTTCATATTGTCACCTCTAGGTTAACGTATGTAAAAAAAAGAAAAAGGTTCTTATGGAAACCTTTTTCCTTGCCATGTCTCTCTTCTCTTCATTTCTTTATCAATATCATTTAAGACGACTACTTTCTTCAATGTCCAAGAAGGTGTAATCAATTGTTCTTTAACTCCATCTCCTGTTAAGCGCTGTATGATAATTTCAGGAGGAAGCACTTCCAATTGACGAATCACGATATCAATATATTCTTCTTTTGTTAACACATGAAAGGGTTCTTCTCTATATTCCTGTGCCATCTTCGTGTGCTCCATGATGTGTAACATATGAATCTTAACGGCATGAATTGGAAGTGTAGAAATTGCTTTTACGCTTTCAACCATCATATCTGCACTTTCATTAGGAAGTGAATTGATAATATGTACACATATTTTGATATCGCTTTTTTCTAACATGTGTATACAATCTAAGAAATCTTGATACGTATGTCCGCGATTGATCTGTAACGCAGTACTATCGTGAATACTTTGTAGACCTAATTCCATCCATACTTCTTTCTTTTTTGCGTAGGAGTTGAAATAATTGATTTTCTCTTGGTCTAGACAATCCGCACGAGTTGCGATACTAATGGCTTGAATGTCATCATTTTGAAAAAATGGTTCAAATGTTTCTTTGAGTTTAGAAAGGGAGGCGTATGTATTTGAAAATGCTTGAAAATATGGCATAGGTATACCAGCAGGCCATTTCTTTCGCATTCTTTCCGTACCTTCTATATATTGTGTTTGTAAACTATCGTGGATATCACCAGCGTAATCTCCACTTCCCATAGAACTACAGAAAGTGCACCCTCCACTGCCACAAGTACCATCACGATTGGGACAAGAAAAGTTTGCGTTTAACGCAACTTTAAAGACTTTATTATGAAAACGATGCTTTAAATAATAGTTCCACGTATGATAACGCTTGTTATCGTCACTGAAAGGAAAAGGATTATTGAATGTCATTTTATCACCGCACTTATTTTACCATAGGACTAGAATAACGTAAATGAATTATGATATATAAAATAATTGTGAGTACTCATCTGACAACTCTAGGCTAAAGTAAGACTTCTCTGGTCTGAAAATCATTTGTTATTTCTCTTGTATTTCATAATAATCGCCTTTTCTATAGGGGGATTATAATATTTAATGATGAACGAATCGAGTGCCATTATAAAAGTAATTCAGTATAGGGTTGTCAAATGGGCCCTTACAAAAATGATTAAAAAAACATATTTCTGTAAAAAAATGGTAGAATAGAAAAGAAGAGTAAATTTAAAAAATTCTTAATAATCTACTGTTTATTTTTTCAAACAAATGTGAGATAATAATTGCACACAAAATTCTATAGAAAGGGGGTATCGCGTTCATGAGTACCGGAAAGAAAGTAATACAATGTAAAAAATATCCAATCACGTATACGCTCGTAATAAAACAAGTAAAAAATATAAATATGCGCATCTCACAAAACGGAGAAATCGTTGTAAGCGCGAATCCTTTTGTGCCTATGGAAAAGATTGATGAATTTGTATCTAGTAAAGTTTCTTGGATTGTGTCTCATCAAGAACAAGTATTAAAAAGACAAGCGTTTACCATTTATGATGAAAATTGTATTATGCTATTTGGTAATCATTTAAAAATCAAACGTTCTATTGGTAAATATAATCATGTAAGTTATGATAAAACAACACTTTTTGTACAAAGCAAAGATAATGGAAATTACGATAAAATCATTCGTCAGTTCCTAGATAAATTATGTCGTGATGTGTTTATGGATATTGTGACATTAACACATCGTTCATTGAGTGATTATCAACTTCCATTTCCAGAGGTTAAGATACGTGAAATGAAAAGCAGATGGGGAAGTTGTACACCAGTCAAAAATTTAATTACCTTAAATAAAAAACTTATTCATTATCCTTTTGAATTTATTGAGTATGTTATATTACATGAATTTGTGCATTTTATTCAACCGAATCATTCAAAAGCATTCTATCATGTAATAGAAAATTATATGCCGGATTATAAATCGAGAATGGAAATGATCAATCATTTGGAGTGATAGTATCACTCCTTTTTTTCTAGGAGGAATTTTATGAAAGTCAAACGTAAACGTACATGGTGTCTCGTTGTTGTGTTTTGTATTGTCATTGTAGGGCTTTATTCAAGAAGTACATATCCTTTTCCAATGTTTTTAAAAGCTTATTTAGGTGATGTCTTATGGACAAGTATGGTATATTTTCTACTAGTTTTATGTTTTCCTAATGTGAAAGCAAGTACTGCTTTTATAATTGCATTATTAGGTAGTTTTTTTGTTGAATTCTCACAACTTATATCCAATCCAACGCTAGATTATTTACGCACAACATTTCTTCGTTATATAATAGGTCAAGGATTTGTGTGGAGTGATCTTATTTGTTATTGTGTAGGTGCTATTTTTGCGTATATATTGGATGTACAATGGATTTTTAAGGAAAAGAAAAAGAGGCCATAGCCTCTTACAAATCTCGTCCAATTACTTGGGCGATTTTTCTTCCTTTCTCAATAACATCCGCAAATCTTTCCGGTTTTAAAGATTGTGCTCCATCACTCCATGCATTCTCAGGGTCGTTGTGTACTTCAATAATGAGACCATCTGCCCCAGCTGCGATTGCCGCAAGGGAAGCACTTTCTACCAATCTCCAATCTCCAGTCGCATGACTTGGATCAATGACGATAGGTAAGTGAGTTTTCTCTTTGATAATTGGAATAACGCTTAAATCTAAGGTATTTCGTGTATAGGTTTCAAACGTACGAATTCCACGTTCACAGAAAATCACATTTTCATTTCCCTCAGACATGATATATTCCGCAGCCATAATCCATTCTTCGATAGTATTTGCCAATCCACGTTTTAATAATACTGGTTTATTTACTTTTCCTACTGCCTTTAATAAATCGAAATTTTGCATATTACGTGCACCGATTTGAATCAAATCAACATGTTCTACGAATTCATCTATTTTATCTACGCTCATTAGTTCTGAAACGATAGGTAAATGATATTCGCTACGTGCATGTTCCATACAAGCGATACCTTCACTCCCCATTCCTTGGAATGCATAAGGACTTGTTCTTGGTTTATATGCACCACCACGTAACATATCTCCACCAGCTTTTTTTACATCTTTAGCAATTTGCATAATCTGGCTTTCTCCTTCGACGGAGCATGGACCACCAATGACTACGATTTTTTCATTTCCTCCAATTTTAATACCAGCAACATCTACAATGGTATCTTCTGGATGAAACAAGCGGTTTGCTTTTTTGTAAGGAGCCGCAATTCTTGTGACGTGTTCTACAAAAGGGTGCGCTTTAATCAATTTGTCATCCAATTTTGATGTATCTCCAACAAGACCGAATACGTTGAATTCATCTCCTTGGATCATTGTAACTGCTAATCCTTTATCTTCAAAGTTACGTATGAGCTTTTCTACTTCTAATTTAGGTGCATCCTTCTTTAATGTAATAATCATACAATTTATCCTCTTTCTTAATCTGTGATAGCGGCCATGAGAATGCTACGATAGGCATCTTCAATTTCGTTCACTGTTTCTTCAATCTCCGTATTGTTTACTGCGATATATGCAGCATATTTTTGGTATAAGTGGTAGCGTTCATCGTGTAGTTGTTGCAAAGCATCTTTACTTTTTGATAAAGGACGATTTGGATCAGCACTGATGAGTTTGTTAATATCACGATCAATAAAGATCGTAATTCCATTTTGGCGTAGGTAATCCATGTTGATTTTGTTCTTGATGGTTCCTCCACCAGTCGCAATAATTTTATTGTTTTCTTTTGCTAGTTCAATAGCAACTTCTGTTTCAATTGCACGAAATCCAGCTTCTCCAGATTCTTCGAAGATTTCTGGTATGCTCTTACCAGCTTTTTCTATAATTTTATCATCTAAGTCAATGAATTCTTTATTCATACGCTGTTCTAACATTTTACCAATGGTTGTTTTTCCCGCACTAGGCATACCAATCAATACAATGTTACAGCGTTGTTTCAACATATCTTGGAAAATCGTATCGATTACATCATCATTAACAGTCTTATCAAGGAAGTGTTCTACAGATTGTTTTGCTTGTGCAATTAACATTTCTAAACCCATAACACGTTGTATTCCTTCTTCCTGCGCTTCGAAGCATAAGCGCGTAAGAATTGGATTATAGATGACATCCATTACACTCTTACAGTTTGGAAACATAGTGATATCGATAGGAGCATTGCCAATTTTTGGATACATTCCAATAGGGGATGTATTGATGATGATTTCTGCATCCAAATGCTTCGCAAAGCATTCATCATAAGAAATAGCACCATTTCCTGCGACAATATCTACGATGATCATTTCTTTTGCTTGTTCATGGTTTACGACTGCTTGAATAGCTGCAGATGCACCACCATTCCCAATCACAAGTACTTTTTTGCCTTGCAT
>JAVWJF010000042.1:0-13080 GCA_036639195.1 Longicatena sp. | reverse complement strand
AATACAGGGAAGGCTGTCAAGAAGAAGCAGGACCCAGGCTTTTACGGCAGCATCAACACTGAGGCTGCAAAGGAAGCTGCCCGGCAGATCCGGCTTAGGAATCTGTCAGGAATCATTCTGATTGATTTTATCAATGATACAAGCAAGCGTCGTAGACTTTCCACTACCTGCTGGACCACTTACTAGAATTAAACCTTTCTTAACAGAAGATAAATTTGTAATAATTTCTGGAACACCAAGTTTTACAGGATCTGGTAAATCAAATGTCACAACACGTAATACAGCTGCTTGAGAATTACGTTGCATATATACATTACAACGAAATCTTCCAACATCAGGAATAGAAAACGAAAAATCATCATCCTTTTTCTGAATAAAATCTTCATATCGATTTTGTACAACATAACCATAAATTTCTTTGATTAAAGATGCTGTTGTTTCTGGTTTTAATTTATCTTCACCCACAGAAATGATGGTACCATTTACTTTAAATGCATATGGATGACCTGCTACCAAGAAGATATCGGAAGCGTTCATTTGAATCGCTTGATGTAGCATTTCTTCTATACTGATCATGTCGTTTGTCCTCCTGTCGAAATAAGTTTCCAACTATTTGAAATCACTTCATTCCCTACTTGTTCAAGTACCACTTGTAAAGATTGTTGTGCGTTTACTTTAATATGTATACTTATGGTTTGGTTTTGTAGTTCGTATTGAACATCTCCACTTTGAAATTGTTCTTGTACATCAAGACGTGCTAACGTCTTATCTAACGAACCATCTTCTTTCACATACGTATTCAATACTTCATACAAAATACTAGCTTTTGTGTCTGCCTTCCTATAAGCTTCTTCATAAACAGCTTCTCGTTTCGCTATATCATAATTCTGCTTGGCCTGATTGTATGCCAATACAGATAAAATCATCATACATAATACCACGAATATCATAAGAATAGAAGATGCGCCTAGTCCTATCTGAACGTTTCTTTTTGTCTTTTTCATTCTTGTTCCCCCTTATCTAGAAGGAATGATAATTCTGTTTTTACATCCCCTTGAGCCAAAGACATAATACAATGTTCTTTGTTTTCAAGCCCATTTATCTCACTTCTTTTTATAGTAACTTTATACTTATTTTCTTGTTCCGTTGGATTCCCTTTAGCATCCAAGTAAAAACTATCTTTCTCTAAATACTTTGCTATATCTTGTTCCTCTTGATTAGCAATCAAGTTTTTTCCATAGAACATTGCATTTCGAAGACCAATAGCTTGTTCGTTTTTCTCTTTTGCATTCACAATGACAAACACACTAATCGCACTAGCAATTGTAAAAAAGAACAATACGAAGATAAGTTCCATTAAAAAAGATATGGTTTTACTGGAATGTTGTCCATTCATATGTCGTCCTCCTAATCACAATGTAATGCAATTGTTAATGTCTGTTCTTGCTGATGCTTATCACGCATAGAAAGAATTATCTTCTTTTCGTTTTTCACTACTTTAAATTCACGGATATCAAATAATGTAGTTCCAGTCGTAAAATCTGGTTTCACAGTATCCAAAATGCGAAGTTCTTTTAATTTATGATGATCTTCATAAATATACAACGTACTCTTTGATACAGTTTCTTTAATTTGAATCCCTTGTATACTACCACTTTCAAATACATCAATTGCATCTCGCTCATCACTTACTCTCAATTGTGTTTGAACATAAGCAAGTGGAGTATGAATACTTTCTACTTTTTTACCACTTTCAATGATCTGATGATACCCATTCGTTTGTAATAACAACACAAGAAATGAACAAATCACAAAGACCATGAACAAGGATAAGGAAAACAACAAATCGATCGAATGTCGTTGCCTCATATTCATTCACCTCTTCCTTTTGGATATACGTCCATCTCAGGCATGATGTTGGATGCGATATACTTATAACGAATCATATAATTATCTTCTTGGATTAAAAGTCCATATTGCTTCTTCAAATATGCAATATCTTTAGGATACGCTCCTTCGATACTATAGCATTCTCTTGCGGCCTTTTGAATAGCCTCTTCTGCACGTTTGCCGTCTTCCTTTGACATCCCTATATCTGCAGTTTGAAACCCATACAAGAAAATCACAATTAGAAGAAAAAATATCATTCCTTGTATAATATATGTTTTCTTCATATTAACCCAAAGATGTCATGATACTCATCAAAGGCAACATTACAGATAGCAATATTACCCCTACAATCAAAGACAGGAAGACTACAATTACTGGTTCAATGGTATTTAAGAAAGAACTAATACTATGATCTACATCTTTCTCATAAAGTAACGATATCTTTTTCATTACGTCATCACTTTTCCCACTATGAAATCCAGTTATAATCATATTCGCATATGCACCATCATACAAATGAACTTTTTGAATCATCGTTTCAAAGGATTCTCCTTCTTTCATCCCTTGCATACATGCTATTATTTTTTCTTTTGTAAGTTCTTCATCAACAATACCAGGTAAATAGGATAAAGAATCTTCAATATCAAATCCTCCAGAAATAAACAAGGAGAATGCATACGTCATACGTGCCATGGATATATTATGAAACAAACGTTTTGTTAGAAAGAATTTAGAAAGGAATGTTGCGCCATTTCCTTCTCCCTTACGCATACGCATAACAACATATAAAACAAGTAATAATAACACCGATAATATCACAAAACTTACAATCGCAAATCCAGAACCAAATTGCATCATCATAGTAGCACTCTCTGGTAAAGGAGAACCCATATTCTCTAAAACATTTGTAAATATTGGTAGTACCTTCCACATAATAATGCCAACCACTACCCACATCATGAACAATAATACAAATGGATAAAATAACGCTTCACGTAATTGTTTTGACAAATCGTATGCACGTTCATAGTAAGCAGAAAGTTCTTTCATTACATTATCTAAATGCCCACTAACTTCTCCTATTTTGACCATTTGTTTCATATAGTCATCAAAGCATTCATGATCCTTTATGGCTTGATAAAAGGAACCTTGCGCAACCACCTCTTCATGAATTTGTTTACAAGCTTCTTTCATAAGCTTATTATCACTGTCTTCCATGATGATTTCTAATCCCTCTTGAATACTAAGTCCAGAAGATAAAATCATGCTCATTTGTGTACAAAACTCAAAAGCTTCTTCATTATTAAATTTTTTCATAGCTCTTCTCCTTACTAATAGTAGTATTTATCTTCATATCCGTCTTCATAATCTGATCTACTAGCCGCAAACGTCGGATCCATTCTTGACCATTTCTTTGAATTCAATAATACATCTGCACTTATCCATCCCTTTTCAGGAAGATAAACTTCCACCCATGCATGATACTCAATGGATGTATTGCCAGTCACAAGTCGCGTGGGAATTTGTTGAGAGCGTAACATAGCTGTTAATAAAGCAGCATAATCGAAACAAATCCCTTTCTTTGTATTCAGTGTCTCATCAACCACTGGTAATACATAAATATCATCTACTTGATCTGCTTTCTCATCATCGTATTCAATTGTATCAACAACATAATTATATAATGTCGCAATTCTTTGTAATACCGTTGTATCATCTTTTGTTAACGCAAATGCTTTCTGTATAGTTTTACTATCCGCATTATAATCTACAATCTGATTTGGGTATAGAAACGGAATTTGTTCATTTTCTAACATTACATCTATGTACTGCGTAAACAACACAGAATACATATCCCCTGTTGTATTCAATAAAATCCGAACAAGATATGTACCACTTCCTGATGCAAAAGGAAATGTTTCATTTTTACCTACAACCATTAAATCATATGGGCTATTTCCCGCATCATCCTTAGTAATGGAAAGTTTCACTTTCTTACCTGGATCTCTTTGCAAGGTAGCGCATAGGTAACCTTGATTCACATTGCTAACATCGATGCTAACAATACCCTGACTATCTCCCATCACTTGACCACCAGATGCTTGCGGCAACTTTAATTCCTCAAGCGTTGGACTTGGAGATTCTTCATATTCACTTGGGTATGTTTTGGAATCGCCACATCCACACATCACAATTACCAATATGAGCAAGAGCGATACTATTCTACTATATCGTTTCCTCATAACACTGCTCTCCTTATCACGTATCAAACATCTTTCGATTCTTCTCATTCTTAGAAAAAACATTTATTTCTATTTACCTATAATTATACCATTCTTCTATATATTTTTTCATAAAGTTTTCATTTTCTAAAAAAAACAACGATACTATCGTCGTTTTCTATGGTTCAATAACAGTAGGTGTTCTACCAATCCCTACAACCTCGTTCACAATCCTTGTCCATGTAGCACATCCTGCAATTCCATCTCCACCTAATCCATTGTTTCTTTGATATGCAATTAACGCATTTCTAGTATTGTTTCCAAAGACCCCATCTAAGGTATATGTGGAATACCCCAATGCATTCAATGCATCTTGCAAAACAAGTACATACACCCCACGACTTCCAAGTCGCACGGTTGGATAACCAGCACTACATGCAGGTGTTCCATAACGCTTATCGAAATGCACCCAAGTAGGTGTCATACTAATAGGTTCTACATAAGACCAAACACCCAACCTTCTTGCAGTGTTATAAATCTTATTTCTCTCCGCTTGAGAAAGCGCTTGTCCTACATCAAAGGACACCCCTGCATAATGTTGCGATTGCCTACCATGCCCTCCTTCCCAAATTCGTTTAAACGCATAACGAACTGGAATCGGTGCGCCATATGTTCGTCTTGTCGCATTCCATGACTCCATTGCCGCATTGGTTGTCCATAGTACGCTAGAGCGAGAGGATCCACGAAACTCCCCAACTGTTAATGAGCGATCATAAGAATAAGGCATAGGATCACTTTCATTTAACTGAAAGGTCTGTAATGCCTGTGTATAAACATCATAAACGATGACTTTTGCCATGTACACTCTCCTTTCGTTTCATACTATGAAACATAGGACAAATGGTATGGGGCTTTTATCTCGTAGGCTAATACAAATATCCAGCAAACTAAATCACTGTGTACACAAAAAGACGAAGCAAAATGTTTTATAAAACCATCAAACAAACATACTCTATATAAAACGGATTCATTCAAACATAAAAAGACTAAACATAAATGTCTAGTCTTTAAAGAGTTGCTACTGCGTTTAAAATTGCATCATAGTTTGGTTCATTCGCAATTTCCGCAAGATATTCAACATGACGAATCACATTGTTTTCATCCACAACGAATACCGCTCTAGTTAGTAATCCTAACTCTTCTACTAATGTTCCAGTCGCTTTCGCAAATTCACGATATTTATAATCACTTGTTGTAATTACTTGTTCATTTTCTTTTGCTTGGCACCAACGCTCTAACGCAAAAGGTAAATCCATAGACACGCTATAACACAATACATCACTATAAGCTTTCATATATTCCATAAACTTCGCAACTTCCATGCTACATATGCCTGTATCTAAAGAAGGTACACTCAAATAAATACGTTTTCCTTCTTCGCAACGAAGTTCACTTAAATCATTTTTCACTAATGGAAAACACGGCATTACATCATTCACTTGCAATTGTTTGCCTACTAATGTAACTGGATTTCCTTTAAATGTAATATTCATAAATAAAACCTCTCTTTCTATCTGTATCCTACCACATATGTTAGTTTAAGAAAACTTATATGCTCACACTATAGATATATGTGTCATAGAGAGGTTTTATTAGCTTAATTTTATTAACGTTTTACAGATTGTGCCATTTTAAAATATGTATGTCGTTTTCCACGTATCGCAATGGACATTGCCATAATATTCTCTGGCATCGCGATACCACCCCATCCAGCATCTCCAATATGCTGAATATCAATACCAGCACGTTTACTAGATAACGCAAACTCACGAATTGTTTCTGGATCACTTGTTTCTTGAGAAGTCCCAATTGCACTCATACTCAAAGCTCCTGCTTTACGTATACGCTCACATGCTTCATGAATTTCACGTTCTTGTAGCCCTGGCACAGTTCCACATGCAGGCATCAAGATAACATCTGCACCAGCCTTTATAAAAGCATCCATACTTTCCAAATCAATAACAGGTTCATCCACACCAGCCGCATGCATCTTCCCCGCAATAATCAATCCATGAAAGTATTGTTTTGCACATTTGATTGCTTCTGCGATTTTCCCATTGCTAACACCAGTGCCAGGATTACCCGTCAAACATATAAAATTAAATCCTAATCTTTCAGCTTCCTTAAACGTTTCCTCGCATGCTGTTCTACCTTTTGCTATTTCTATACGAGATTCCATCATGTTCGCATCCATATCAACGGGTTCTAAATTCACTCCAATTGGACGTCCAGATAATTCACGTAACGTACGAATTGGATCATCACTTTCAGGAATTCCATAAATAGTTGGATGAAATACATCACATCCATTCAACAATATCATATCAGAACCAAAGGATGCCGCTAGTTCCGCATTGGAAATCGAGCCTAACATCGGTTGAACTGTAGACACGGTTTCTGTTAATACTGTTCTTCCCTCACTTGCCATAATCGCCGCTTTTAACTCTGCGCCATTCATAGATAATATTTCACTAGAACTACAACTTAATAAACGTTTCATCATATCCTCTTTTCCGCAAATTTGCCTTTTCTATACTGTACCACAAGAATGAACAAGAATTTTATAGATAGATTTCCTTGTACTTAGGCAAAAAATAGAAGCATTCTTACACGCTTCTATTTGCTTCTATCGCTTGTATACCCGTAATTAACGCAATTGAATAAATAGTATCTTCATGAGTTAAGCGTGTCAATATATTCACAGGTTTCTTTAAGCCTTGTAAAATTGGTCCAAACATTTTAAATCCACCCAACTCTACCGCAATTTTATATGTGATATTTCCTGCATCTATATTTGGAAAAATTAATGTGTTCATATGCCCCGCTAAGGTAGAACCCTTCGCTTTAATACTTGCGACAGTTGGTGAAATCGCAGTATCTGCTTGAATCTCTCCATCCACTTCAAAATCCAAAGGCATACGTTTCAAATGTGTAACTGCCTCACGCACTTTATCTACACTGACTCCACTTCCTGAGCCAAAAGAGGAATAAGAAAGTAATCCAACTTTAGGTTCGATTCCAAATTGTCTAGCAGTGCGAGCACACTGTAATGTAATTTCAACTAGTTCATCCACATTGGGATTTACATTCAATGTACAATCCCCCATGATATAAACAACCTCTCCTCGCTCCAACAAAACACAACTGGATACGATTCTTTCTTGCGGTGCAGTTTTAATAAGTTGTAAAGCTGGACGCATCGTCTGTGCAGTTGTCGCTTTCACACCTCCAACAAGTCCATCGATATAACCCGCTTCAAGATACATTGTTGAAAAGTAATTCAAGTCCTGAAGTTTTTCCATGCACTCTTCTTTACTCCAACGTCCACGTTGAATGGTGATCATTTCATCCACCATCTCTGCTTTGTTAGGGAAATTCGTAGCATCCGCAATTTCAACCCCACTGATATCTACATCTATCTCCTTAGCACTTTTTAAAATTTCTTTCTTATCACCAATCAAAACAGGTATAATAACCCCTCCGTTTTCATGGCGAACTGCCGCTTTTATAACCTCTGGATGCGCACCTTCTGCAAACCCAATACGAGGATGCTTGCGTAATAGATTCTGTTCGATATTCAAAATCATCACCCACTCTCTGTCATCATTATAAACCCATGAAAGCGCTTGTACAACCTACTACTTAGTGATTATCTTCACAAGTATAGGCGGTGTTTCCTCTTCCATTATCCTATGATAATTGTTACGATATCCTTGGAAATCATGATATACTTCCTATATTGATATGAACTGGAGGTGCTCCTATGAAAAGAATAGCTACTATCTTCTCCATACGATTGCGTTGAATCTACGAGTTATGTAGTAAACGTTGACCTATTACAATAACTCGTTTTTTATGTTTCATCATTGTAATAAGGAGAAAATTAAAAATGAAATCAAATTGGAAAACAAAATTTTATAGAATCTGGATTGGACAATTCTTTTCTATTATCACAAGTGCCATCTTACAAATGGCTCTCATATGGTATATCACGTTTCAAACTAAATCAGTACTTGTTTTATCAATCGCAAGTATTGCGGCTTTTTTACCAACCGCAATTCTTGGAAGTTTTGTCGGTGTGTTGGTGGATCGCTGGAATCGCAAGTTCGTTATGATTTGTGCAGATTTATATATTGCAGGTATTTCCTTGCTCATTGTAATCGTTGGCTTATTTCATACGATTCCTGCTTGGTTTATCATTATAATACTTTGCCTACGAAGTATTGGTACTGCATTTCATACACCTGCTATAAGTGCCGTTACCCCTTTATTAGTTCCAGAAGATCAATTACTATCCTGTAGTGGTTATACACAATCTATCCAAACCGTTGGCTATATTATTGGTACAGCTTTGGCTGGTGTGTTATATCCTATTTGTTCAATGGAAGTGATGGTCGCCTTCGATGTGGTTGGCGCATTATTAGCAAGTGGCTTCGTACTCTTTGTACATATTCCCAAACCCTCACTTACCCATCACGAAAACCCTCATTTCATAAATGAACTAAAAGAGGGACTACAAATTTATCGTAAACAGAAAGGGTTGTACGCTCTATTATGGATTGGAGCTGCCTTTATGTTTTTTTACTCCCCTATCAATGCATTATTTCCACTCATTAGCATAGAACATTTTCAGGGCACAACCACGAGCGCATCAATTGCAGAGATTGCATTTTCTGTTGGAATGTTACTGGGTGGTGTCATCCTTGGAACATGTTGTGTAAAATTCAAGCGCAGTTCCTCTATGATATTCTCTCTAGCTTTGATGGGAATATCTATATTGGTAAGTGGTATACTGCCTAGCACAATGTTTCCATGTTTTGTTTTCTTATGTATTGGTATGGGAATTTCAGTACCATTTTATACAGGACCACAAACAGCACTTATGCAAGAGCGAATAGAGCCACAATACCTTGGAAGAGCATTTGGGGTATATGGCAGTATTGCTTCCCTTGCTATGCCCCTCGGATTAAGCTTTTCTGCAGTATTCGGAGATTCTCTCGGTGTACAGCCTTGGTTTATTATCTGTGGAATGGGAAGTATAGCCCTCGCATGTGTTTCTTATCTTATTCCAAGCATTCGAAACATTGATGCGAATCACTAAAATCATAAGAAAAGCACCCTTTGCAACTACCTTACAATAAGGTAAAAGCAAAGGAGTGCTTTTTATTAGATTTATTACTTATTTCTCTATTTACTCAGTTACCTGCATATTGTTATTTTCATTTATATGAAATTTTAACTGTGTAGTTTCATAACTACCATCATTATAGTCGACACGTACGTCTAATACGGAATTATTGATAGCTTTCACTATTTCTTTATTGATAGCATCATTTCTTTCATCACTATATACTGTTGAATTAAGCAACTCCTTGTCAACATACAATCTGAATGAAAAACCATACAATCCTTGAACCGTTCCTTGGTCTTCATTTTTAATCGTAATTTGATTGCCAACGGAACCAGATGAAGTATTTGAACCTTCAAAATCCACTAGTGGAAACCACCATATATTAGCGCTACTATCACTATTGGTTACTTGATAATGAAGATTTTCCTTTTCGGTTGACATAAATCCTCCATTACCATTATTAAGACGTATCGCTGACATTGGGTCACTAAAATCTTTATACGCTTCATTGATTTTGTAAAAATTTGCATTCTCTATGGTATAGGTTACTGATTTTACAGTATCCCCTTTAAAATATACAGTTAACGGTGAATCGAATACCTGCGTTGTAATTTCACCCGTTTCACAATTCAAGCCGAACTCTCCAGGAGTGGCCAATTCTGTATTTAATATCTCAAGTGTACTTTTTTCAATTTTATAGAATTCATCATTGGCTTGAATAGTGAAACTATTCTTGGTGCCAAATACGTTGTTACCTGTAAGAAATGGTACAGATAATAATGCTAGTGCAAACAATGGTGCTAATAAATAACGTGGTTTGAAAGAAAATCTTGCTTCTTTCTTCTCTTCATAATGTAGTACACTATTTAAAATATCCTCTTTATAATCATCTCTTAAATCGATTTCATTAAATCGTTCTTGATAAGTTTTTTTCATAAGTCCTCCTCAATTTCTGATTTCAGTTTTTCCTTTGCTCTTTTTAAACGCATTTTGACTGCAGATTCGCCAATTTCTAATAACTCCGCAATCTCTTTGATCGAATACCTCTCATAATAGAATAAGTGGATTACATTTCGATAAGTGAAAGGTAGGCTTTGAATGGTATAAAGAAACGTTAAATCATCAACTTTGTCAGCGTAAATCATCTCTTCATCTAATGTAACTTTCTTTTGCCAAAAACTCCTTTGATGGCTTTTACACTCATTGATTGCGACTCGTATCAACCATCTTTTTTCATGTTCTTTATCTTGAAAAGCAGGAGCACAATAGCATAATTTCAGGAATGTATTCTGCAATACATCTTTTACATCCTCTCCATTTTTTAAATGGAGTAAACAAATCTTATGAAGCGTGTTGTTATATTCTTTATACTTTTCTTCAAATTGTTGTGACATCACTTATCCTCCTTTCACCCTATATACGTTTACACAAACAAAAAAGTCACTTATAAAAAAAAGATTTTAAAAAGAAATTAAAATCTTACTTTACATCTATGAAGAGATAAGAATGAAATTTCTATCTTTTTTCATAAGTTTTATAATTATCAGTATGTAATAATTTGTTTGCTTTTTCTATCATTTCTTTTGTAGGAGGTTGGATTCCTTTTAAAGCATATGGAATGTTAAGTTCTTCCCATTTGTAAGAGCCTAAGGTATGATATGGCAATACTTCTAATCGCTCTACATTGCTTAGTGTCTTTATAAAAGTAGATAATCTTTGTAATGAATCTTCATCATCATTGATGCTAGGTACAAGTACATGACGAATCCAAATTGGTTTTTTGATAGAATCAAGATAACTCGCAAACTCTAATATATTTTCATTTTTTTGTGATGTTAAAGCACGATGCTTTTCTGCATCGATATGTTTGAGGTCTAATAAAACTAAATCTGTATACTTCATCAACTCTTCAAGTTTGAAGAAAAACGATTCTTCCCTTGTAAAAGGTTGACCACAAGTATCAAGTGTTGTGTGTATCCCTTTTTCTTTTGCTTTTTTGAAAATCTCTGTTATAAAATCTATTTGTAAAAGAGGTTCTCCACCACTTATGGTAATTCCTCCATCACTCTTCCAATAACTCTTATAACGCAATGCTTTCGCAAGAACTTCATCACTTGTGTAATTTCGTTCTTTCATTTGCCAAGTATCCACATTATGACAATACTGACAACGCATCTTACATCCATTTAAAAAGATTACAAAACGTACTCCAGGTCCATCTACAGAACCAAACGTTTCAAATGAATGTACACTTCCCATACTTGACATAAAGTTGCCTCCTTTTTTAAGAAAGGTCCATCTCCTTTACAGAAATAGACCTTGCTGTGTTACATACTTGCGTGACAAGTTCTAGAAATTACATCCATCTGTTGTTCACGAGTTAAATCAATGAATTTTACTGCATAACCAGATACACGAATTGTAAAGTTCGCATATTCTTCTTTTTCAGGGTGCTCCATTGCATCCTTCAATTTTTCGATTCCAAATACATTTACATTTAAGTGATGTGCGCCTTGATCAAAATAACCATCTAACACGTTCACTAAGTTTTTCACACGCTCTTGCGCATTGTGTCCTAATGCATCTGGATTGATTGTTTGTGTATTACTAATACCATCAAGTGCATATTCATAAGGAAGTTTCGCAACAGAATTTAAGGATGCTAATAATCCATTTTGTTCTGCACCATATGCAGGGTTTGCGCCTGGTGCTAAAGGTGCGCCAGCTTTACGTCCATCAGGAAGTGCTCCTGTGGCTTTCCCATACACTACATTACTAGTAATTGTTAAGATAGAAGTCGTTGGTTCAGAATCACGATATGTGTGACGTTTTTCGATTTTACCAATGAATGTCTTCAATAACCAAACAGCGATATCATCTGCACGATCATCATCATTACCATAACGTGGGAAATCTCCTTCTGTTTCATAATCAATGACAAGTCCGCTTTCATCACGGATTGTTTTCACTTTTGCGTATTTAATCGCACTAATAGAATCTACAACATGAGAGAATCCTGCAATACCAGTCGCAAATGTTCTACGTACAGCAGTATCAATTAATGCCATTTGACTAGCTTCATAGTAATATTTATCATGCATATATTGAATCAAGTTCAAAATATTCACATACAAGTCTACCAACCATTCCATCATAATATCGTATTTTTGCATAACTTCATCGTAATCTAGATATTCTGATGTAATTGGTGTATACTGTGGACCAACTTGTACTTTTGCTTTTTCATCCATACCACCATTGATGGCATATAATAAACATTTCGCAAGGTTTGCACGAGCTCCAAAGAACTGCATTTCTTTACCCGTCTGTGTCGCACTTACACAACAACAAACAGCATAGTCATCTCCCCATACAGGACGCATTACATCATCATTTTCATATTGTACAGAACTTGTCTCAATAGAAATACGAGATGCATAGTTTTTAAATGCTTCAGGTAAATGAGAAGAATATAATACAGTTAGATTAGGTTCTGGTGAAGGACCCATGTTTTCTAATGTATGAAGGAAACGGTAGTCACTTTTCGTAACCATGTGACGTCCATCCATACCTAACCCAGCAACATCTAAAGTTGCCCAAACTGGATCTCCAGAGAATAACTCGTTGTAAGAAGGAATACGAGCAAATTTTACCATACGGAATTTCATGGTCATGTGATCCACCATTTCTTGTGCTTCACTTTCCGTTAATGTTCCACTTGCAAGATCACGTTCAATATAAATATCTAAGAATGTAGATACACGTCCAATAGACATT
>JAVWJF010000041.1:0-13245 GCA_036639195.1 Longicatena sp. | reverse complement strand
GTCTTGCATTTCTTTTTTTACTATGATACAATGTTCGCAATATAAAAACAAGTGTTTTTGATAAAAAGACACAAAAAGTTTTAGAGGAGGAAACTTATGAATATCGCAATCTTAGGATTTGGAACGGTGGGATCAGGTGTTGTAGACATTATTGAACAAGCAAAAACACCATATACAGAAAAATTACATGTGTCTCACATTCTAATACGTAAAGGAAAAGAAAAAACACATCCATGTATGTGTGATGATATAAATGTGATATTAAATGATGACAGCTGTGAAACAGTTGTGGAAACAATGGGTGGTATTGAACCTGCACATACCTATATTATGGAAGCCTTACAACATGGAAAAAATGTGGTAACAGCAAACAAAGCCGTAATTGCAAAATATCTAAGAGATTTTGTGGAATGTGCAAATGCTCATCATGTTAAAATCTATTATGAAGCAACTACAGGTGGAGGCATTCCTTGGATTGAGGGATTGGCCAAAGCTATGCGTATTGATGAAGTAGAAAGAATACATGGTATCTTCAATGGTACTAGTAATTATATTTTGGATCACATGGAACGTTATGGAGCATCCTTTGATGAAATCTTAAAAGAAGCACAAGGATTAGGATATGCAGAAGCAGATCCAAGTGCAGATATCGACGGCTATGATATTTGTAACAAACTTAGAATCTCTGCTTCTTTAGCATACGATTTCCATGTGCCTGATACATTCCCTGTATATGGTATTCGTACCATCACAAAACAAGACGTCTCTTATTTCCAATCTTTGGGATATAATGTACGCTTGATTGCGAAAACAAAACGCAATGGAAATCATTATGGATGTGTTGTAGAACCGATTCTATTTGATAAAACCGAAATTGAAAGTAATACAAAAGACAACTACAACATCATTACCCTTCACGGAACAACCATTGGAGACTTAAAATTCTATGGACAGGGAGCTGGAAAACTACCAACTGCCAATGCCATTGTACAAGATATTATAGATATTAATGAAAAAACAAGTCATTGGGAACTCACATTCGCGAATGAAATGAAATATGACAAAACTTTATGTTTACGTGATTATATCGTTCGTTTGAAATCTTCTGCTTATGCTGTATTAAAAGAATGCGATACAGAGGAACATGTTTTTGAAGGAAACACTTATTTACATGTCAAAGGGGTAGAAGTGTATCATATGCATCAATATATGAAAGATATCATGGCCATTGATGGGGATGCATTTATGGCTAGTATTTATAGAGGAGAAGAAGATTATGATTAAGATAACTAAATTTGGTGGTTCATCTGTTGCTAATGCAGTACAATTCGCAAAAGTAAAAGGGATTATTGAAAGTGATCCTGGAAGACGCTTTGTGGTTGTAAGTGCATCTGGTAGAGAACATAAAACAGATAATAAAGTAACTGATTTATTATACCTGATTGAAGCTCATCTAAAATATAGTGTGGATCATACACCATTATTCAATTTAATCGAAGAACGTTTTCTTTCTATTAAGAAGGATTTGAACTTAACGTATCCAATCGAAGATGATTTAGCTGATTTAAAAGCAAAGCTTTCGAAATCCATGTCTACGGATTATTTAGTATCTAGAGGAGAATATCTTACCGCAAAACTTATGGCGGAATATCTTGGATTCCCTTTCATTGATTCTAAAGATATTATCACCTTCCGTTATGATGGAAAAATCGATTTCGATGCGACACGTTATCGCATGAGTAATTATATGAAAGATCACGATCGCTTCGTTATGCCTGGATTTTATGGAGCACTTCCAGATGGCACTGTAAAAACAATGTCACGTGGTGGTAGTGATATTACAGGTTCTATCTTAGCCGATATCTTAGATGCAGATATGTATGAAAACTGGACCGATGTTTCTGGTATTTTAATGGCTGACCCACGTATCGTTCATCAACCAAAACGTATTGATACGATCACATATGGTGAACTTCGAGAATTATCTTATATGGGAGCTAGTGTGTTACATGAAGAAGCCATCTTCCCTGTAAAAGAAAAGAACATTCCAATCAATATTTTAAATACCAATCACCCTGAAGAAGGTGGAACCATCATCATTGAAAAAGATGATAAACCTAGCGAACAAATGATTACTGGTATTGCTGGTAAAAAGAACTTTACGGTTATCGCAATTTATAAGAACCATATGTCAGATGAAGTTGGAATTATCCGTCGTGCTTTAGAAGTATGCGAAAACTATCGTGTAAGCATTGAACATATCCCTAGCGGTATTGATTCATTCAGCCTCGTAGTTAATAGTGAAGATGTAAAAGACGTCATCTATGATATGGTGGGTGATATGAAAAAAGCGTGTAACGCAGATGAAATCAAAATCGTCGATAATATATCTTTAATCGCGACAGTTGGTCGTCAAATGATGTACAAACCTGGTATTAGTGGAAAATTATTCGCAGTATTAGGTAAAAACAACATCAATATCCGTATGATTGCCCAAGGAACGGATGAAATGAACATCATTGTTGGTGTTGAAAATAAAGATTACGAAAAAACAGTAGAAGCAATTTATACAAATTTTGTTGTATAAATTCGAATCATCTTTTATCATATAGGAAAAAGCAAGGAGAAGAAGAATGAAAACATACAATGTTGCTATATTAGGTGCCACTGGTGCCGTTGGTCAGGAAATGATCAAAATCTTGATGGAACGTAATTTCCCTATCAAGGAATTACATTTGCTTGCGAGTGCAAGAAGTGCTGGTAAGAAATTGAATATTGCTGGAAAAGAATACACAGTAGAAGAAACAACAGAGAACAGTTTTGATGGAATGGATATCGTATTAGGTGCTGCAGAAAATGATATTGCAGAAAAGTATTTGCCTATCGCAGCTAGTAAAGGTGCTGTAGTTGTAGATAATAGTTCTGCCTATCGATTAGACAACAATGTCCCTTTGATTATCCCAGAAGTAAACCCTGAAGCTGTAAAAGATCATCATGGAATCATCGCAAACCCTAACTGTGCTACAATTATTGCATTGGTTGCATTACAACCGCTACATGCATATGCACATGCAAAACGCATGGTAGTATCTACGTATCAAGCAGTCAGTGGTGCTGGTGTTGGTGGAATTCATGAACTTGAACAACAATTAGGTGCTATTGCACATGGAAAAGAAGTTGAAGTTAAAAACTTTCAATACCAAATTGCTTATAACTTAATTCCGCAAATTGGTGGATTCGACGATGAAGGATATTCTAGTGAAGAAATGAAAATGCAAAACGAAGGACGCAAAATTATGAGCAATCCTGAATTATGTGTAAACTGTACATGTATTCGTGTACCCATCATTCGTTCTCACTCAGAATCTATCATGGTAGAATTTGAAAATGAAATCGATGTTGAAAAAGCAAGAGAGTTATTGAAAGATGCTCCAGGTATTAAACTTGTGGATGATCCAGCAAATAAAAAGTACCCAATGCCATTGGATACAACAGATCAAGATTTAGTATTTGTAGGACGTATTCGTAAAGATATGAGTGGTCATAAAAATGCTTTAAGTTTCTGGTGCTGTGGTGATCAAGTGCGTAAAGGCGCTGCTACCAACGCTGTACAAATAGCTGAATTAGTTGTAAAAGAATTAGACAAATAAAAAGCGCAACGCGCTTTTTATTTTGCCTCTTCTAAAGGAGTTTCTTCAGTACCGATTACTTCATCATCTGTGGAAGATACTTCAACTTCTTCCATAGCATTCCCTACAATTTCGCTGAATGCATAATGTAATACATTAATTTTACTTAAACCTACACCTACTCCATAAAGGATAAATGCATACGCGAAGTATTGTGCACTATACGTGCTATATACATAAAAGATATAACTTAATGTTAATGTATACTGAGCTTGTTGTGTTTGTACATAATCATATGCTTGCCAAATATTAAATGCCGCAATGCATAAGAAGACAACTGCTACTACATAGAATACAATACTAATCGCGCTGATTTTACTTACTTTTTTTGTTTTGTTCATAGTCTCAACCTTTCTATACGTGCTACATTATCCACTATAAATGTGTGAAGAGTATGTGCGAACGGTGAATTTTTAAAGAATTTTAATAAAATCACAAATTTTTTTGATTTAAAATTGCGAAAAAGCTATAGATAAATACATAAAAATATAGTATGATAAATAACGCAATACGAAATGCAGTCGTGGTGGAATGGCAGACACGCTACTTTGAGGGGGTAGTGAGCGTATGCTCGTGTGAGTTCAAATCTCATCGACTGCACCATTGTACTTAATAGGCATGACATTCATGTTTAAATAGCACTAAGAAAGCGATGAAATTCATCGTTTTTTTCTTTCATGAACACTTCATTTCTATCCTTTATCAAACACAAACGAAATAAATATCCGCCTATTTTCATCTATCTTGAATTGCCAGTGCAAGTATAGACGAAACAAAAAAAATGGTGTATTATATACAAGCATTCAACATGCAGAAGTGGTGGAACGGCAGACACGCTGTCTTCAGGCGGCAGTGCGAGCAATCGCGTGAGAGTTCAAATCTCTTCTTCTGCACCAATGCATATGTAAACCGCTCTATATCAGCGGTTTTTTATATACCGACGTATTTCTATATCATCCATTTTATATCATATAATATCTATTTTATCCATTAACATTTCATCGTCCTCCGCTTGCCCATATAATTAAATCATAAATATGCAATTTAGCCATTAGGAGTGATGAAATGGACGATATATCAATCAGCTTCACAACAAAAGCATGTCAGAAACTAAAACGTATTGGAAAGACACAAAAAGAATTAGCAAGCGAAATCGATATTGATTATTCCACGCTTAACAAAATCCTCAACAATAAACGAGAACTAGATTTTTCAACTGCGGTGAAGATTGCAAACAGTCTAAATATGAGCTTAGACAAAACCGCAAACAAACCTACAAATCAAAGTTTTGAAAACTTAATGATTGATTTAGAAGATCTTGTTTTCAACCTAAAACAGGTCAACGTAAAAGAATGACAAAAATAGCAGGTATCCTAGAAGATATCTGCTATTTCAGTTTGTACCTAAACTAATATTATATAAAACTATTTCTTTCTTATGCACATTGAAAAAAAGAGAATTTTCATCCTCTTTTATACTCTTGATAAAATAAACTGACAAGTTCCCTCAACAATAACTTCTCCACTACCAGCGCTTATGAAGAATGTATCTCCTTTACGCATTGAAAGTTGCACATCACCTTGTTTAATGAACCCTTCACCTTCAACAATTACAACCGAAGCAAAGCTTTTTTCATCCACAACTACATTTGCTTGTGTTTCAACCTCATAAATATACGTTGTAAAATATTCGCAAGTTGCCATCATTGCTCTTGTAAAACCATCCTTCACTTCTTTTTCACCACATGGCTTAAAGTCAGAAGCTAAGGGTTTTAAATTTGACACATCAATCGCTTTTTCAATATGCAATTCTCTTGGTTTTCCATCTGCACCAACACGTCCAAAATCATATACACGATAAGTAGAATTTGAATTTTGTTGGATTTCACAGATTACAATACCTTCACCAATCGCATGGATCGTTCCAGCTTCAATAAAGAATACATCTCCTTTATGTACAGGAACTTGTTTCAATACATCTAGAATGGTATCATTTTCGATACGCGTACGAAATTCTTCTTTTGAAATTTCATTTTTTGTCCCATAATACAAAGAAGCTCCTTCTTCTGCTTCTAAAATGTACCACATTTCTGTTTTCCCATATTCTTTTTCAACACGTAATGCATACTCATTATCTGGATGTACTTGGATAGAAAGATTTCCTTTCGCATCAATGAACTTAATCAACATAGGAAAATTTGTGAATGTATTTCCAATTGTCCCAAGCGCTTGAGTACCCAATATTTGAAGATATTCACTCAAAGTAGAACCCTTGTGTTCTCCACTATCAATGATACTTTCTCCATCTTTATGTGTAGACAACTCCCAGCTTTCTGCCACAATTTTATAATCGCTCTCTTTATGAAATTCTTCTTTCAATTTTGTTCCACCCCATAAATAATCTTTAAATGCGGGTTTTAATTTTACTAGTGCCATTTATATTACCTCCAATTTTTTCAATGCTTCATAAATGCCTTCTTCTTTTACAGTCCCTGTTACCATACTTGCTACTGGATTTAACAATTCATCATGCAACCCCATTGCTATTCCATGTGTCACGCTTGCAAGAAGCTCTACATCATTATCTCCATCTCCAAATGCATATGTCTCTTCCATAGGAATATTACATTTAGCAAGCAAAGCCTTTACTCCAGCACCTTTGTTTACATGAGGCTTCGCAATATCAAAGGTATTACAATTGCGATGAAATCCAACTACATACTTTTTCTTCGCAATCGGACAATATGCTTGTAAATGTGCACCATCTTTAAATATCAATGTTATTTTTTCAATTTTATTATGTACTTGTTCATAGTTTGTATATGCGATAAAATTATCCTTTGGTGTATGAAAATTATCCAAAAAATGAATATAGTTAGGATCTTTTAAATCCTTCACAAAACAATGCTGAGAATTTTCCAAAATAAAATTAATATCATATGTTTCAAAATCTTGTAATAGTTCACTTAATTCCTCTTGTTCAAACACATCATGATAAAGTTCTTTCCCATGTATTTGCACACATGCTCCATTGCTTGTAATATACCCATCCAAACTAAGGTCTCTAGCACCCTTTGGAATATAACTTTGAGCTCTTCCAGTCGCAAGTACACATACATAGTCTTTATCCTGTAACAGTTCTATTGCCTTCTTTGTTTTGAGTGTAGGAACATAAATCTCATCACGTTCATCAACAAGTGTTCCATCATAATCAAATAGTACAAGTCCCTTCATGATCATCACCCCTTCTTACTGCTCAATTATATGGTAAAGATTTATCAAATGCAATGAAAACAAACAAACTTTCTTTGATTTACCACATAAAATAAAAAGAAATGGCAATACTTGAAAAGAAGGAGTTGAAACTATGGGAATCAAGATTCAAGATGAAACTGCTTTATATACGATGTATGATGCCTTATCAAAAAATGAATATTCCTTACTTGTATTTCGAATAAAAAATATCCATATGTTACATTACCTGTATGGAAAGGAATGTGACGCTGCTTTATATACTGGTATCCAATCTATATGCCTACGTATTTTAAATGATAAATCTTATCTATATCGTTTGTATACTGACCATTATGTTATTCTCTTAAACTCACAAGATCCTTATTCTATTATCCAGCTAATATATGAATTAGATCATGAAATAGAAACTTACCAATTTGGAACGATTCAACATACAATTGCAATCTCCATCGGTATTTATTTTTTACGTCGTCATGTAGACTTTTACCAAGCCTATGATCATGCCAAATTTGCGATGCAAAATAGTAAAGATATTCATAAATATAACACGTCCTTTGAGTTCTATGATCAAAAAGAAATAGAACGAGCAAAACAACAATTCAAAATGCTAAGTGAGCTAGAAAAAGCACTACAACACCATGAATTTGAAGTTTATATCCAACCAAAAGTGCATGCAGTATCGCACGAAATCGTTGGCGCAGAAGCGTTGATACGTTGGATTCATCAGGGAACCCTTGTGCCACTTAAAGACTTTATGCCATTGATCGATCGTAATGCATTTATACGAAGAATCGATTTATTCGTCTTTGAAGAAGTATGTAAACTATTCGATCGATGGATACAGGAACATAGAAAATTGATTCCAATCAGTATCAACATATCTAGAGCTTCCTTTGAAGATGGATTTTATTATTTAAAAGAAATTGAAACCATTTTTCAAAAATACTCAGTTGATAAGCACTTAATTGAGTTTGAACTTAGTGAAGATATTTGTTTTGAGGATAGTCATCGTTTACACCGTTTCTTAAATCTATTGAAAGACAATGGATTTGCTTGTTCTCTAGATGATTTTGGAACAGGATATTCCTCCTTTTTAACACTAACTTATCTTCCCATTCATACGATCAAACTTGACTCTTCTTTTTGTTTGGGAGCTTGGGATGAGAAAAAGAAAATTATTCTAGTACATTTACTACAACTTTTAAATGAACTAGACTTTACAATTGTAGCGGAAGGTATTGAAACAAAAGAAATCGCAGATTTCTTTGCGCAACATTCTTGTCATATATTACAGGGATTTTATTTCAGTAAACCACTACCAATACCATTCTTTGAACGCTTTTTACTTGAAAACAATCCAGTAAAAAGCTAACCACAAACATTCTAATTTGTTCCCCTTTTATGATATAATACAATCATTTAAAGGAGGATTAGAATGACTACATTTGATTTGCATATGCATTCTTGTTACAGTGCAGATGGGGAAAAGACACCAGAAGAATTGGTTTTAATGGCAAAAGAGGTTGGGCTTACTACAATCGCATTGAGTGATCACAACACGCCTGCGGGGATTGATGAAATGTTGGAGATAGGGAAACAACATGACATACAGGTAATTCCTGCGATTGAATTTGATACCATGTTTGGAGAGTTAGAAGTACATGTTCTTGGATATAACATGGATTACCACCAACC
This sequence comes from Longicatena sp., assembly GCA_036639195.1. Classification (GTDB taxonomy): domain Bacteria; phylum Bacillota_I; class Bacilli_A; order Erysipelotrichales; family Erysipelotrichaceae; genus JAVWJF01. The sequence goes on along the minus strand of JAVWJF010000041.1, from coordinate 4,607 downwards.
ATATTTTGAAAATTTGAAAAGTGGTTTAAAAAGAATTAAAGATAGTATGCTTCCAAAACGTTTAGAAGCATTATGTAGCTATTATCACATGGATTTCAAACTTGAAGAGATCTTTGAGAAATATGGAAATAAGCGCCCTTGGGCAAATATTGTGCAAGCCATATTAGAGGACCCTAGATATGATCACATTAAAGAATTTGATCCTTATCGCACTGGTGGTAAACGTAGTGACCCACAATCTGTAAACTTCTATTGGGATTTATGTTGCCCTGGAACTCCTTGTTATGTACATGTAGAGTATCCAACATTAGAAGAAACTGTACGAGAAATACACAAAGCTGGAGGTATTGCAGTTCTTGCACATCCTTGGAGAAACTTTGATCATCGCGAAGACTTGTTAAAAATAGCGATTGAACAAGGTATTGATGGCATGGAAGCCTATAGCAATTATCATAGCAGTGAACAAAATGCATTTTATGAGAATTATTGTAAAGAACACAACGTTTTGATGACTTGTGGTTCTGATTATCACGGCGCCTTCAAACCAAGCATTCGTTTAGGCGAATATGGATACACGCGTGATAATGGAGAAAGTATCCTCCAAAACTTTTTAAGCTATATCCATAAAAAATAAAACTATTTAAAGTAGGTATTTTCTAGAGTTGATAAGCAGTAAGCTTGTTGACTCTTTTTTATATGGTTTCGTCCTATCAAGTAGAAATCTTCCTTTGTTGAAAGTACATTTGAATGGATAAGAAAAGACTGTTCACATACTCGCAAACAGCCCTATTCTTTACTCCTTTATGCATACCATATCTCATCACCTAAATCTAATCTTAACAAATATCAATAACTACCACCTTGCACACCCAAATATTCCTCTAATGTTAATCCAGAATTATATACATCTGTTGCTAAAGAACCAATATAACGTATATGCCAAGGTTCTGCTTGATAACCTGTTATATGTTCTTTCCCTACTTGGTAACGAACTATGAAACCATATTTATGCGCATTCGTCGCAATCCAGTTTACTTCTGCGCTATTTTCTACTAATGTACCATCTTTATGGAGCAAGTCAAATGCAAGCCCTGTTTGATGTTCAGAATACCCTGGTCGAGCTGAGAATGTATCCGCTTCTTGACTACCATAATTATTTACATAATTTCGATATAATCCAGCTTGCGTATCAAAGCTTCTAAACCCACTATAACTACTGTTGATATTGTATCCTAAATTCTGCATTTCTTTTATTAAACTTCTTGCCTTATCTCCTGCTTCAGCATTCTCATAAGGCATATAGTTATAAGGCACAGGATTCTTTTTATTTATAATCATAACACCTTTCACATAACGTGGTTCACTTACTGTATATGCAGTTGGTTTTGATTCATTACCTGAAGTACCATTCTCATTGTTTACATCCTCAGGAACAACCTCTTGATCATCAACTACTGTAATGTTTGCTTTCTTTACAACTTTGTTCTTATATTGATCCATCGCGGTTACTTCTACTTCATATTCTCCAACTTCGTTGATAGTAAGCTTTTCTATATTTACAGTGATTTTGACAGTACTTAAATCTTTAGCTTCAAAATAGGTAGCAATTTCATTTGGATCAGAGCCTTTTTTAACTTCTATTTTATCAGGGAACTTTGTGAACTCTGGTCCTTTGCTATCTTTGACTATAATTTTGATATTCTCTTTTTTATTAGATCCATTGATACTATACTTTATTTGTAAATCATACGTTCCTACTTTAGGATATTTCTTTCCTTCCTCAAGTTTCAAGTTTGCATACTCTGCCTTGAAAGATTTTAATATTTCGGTGTCTTTCGTATCAAGCACTTGTTTTCCTTCGATATTCACAACTTCTCCGTATTCGAATTTAAATGTATCTTTTTTGAAATTAACACTATTATTTCTATGAAACCAGATAAATCCCAAAACAACGAGTGATATCAATATCAACAACAATATAATTATGATAACAATTTTTTTCTTCATAGTATTCTATCCCCTTTTTCATTATGATAACATATCATACTTATATTTAGAATCATCAATTTAAAAATTATCGTTTATGTACAAAAGGAATACCTACAAAACAGTATTCCTTTAGCTGTCACATGAACAATTGTATTCATCTATATATATTTAAAATGTATACCCTTTTAAGGTAAAGAAATATTGTAAGCGATGCTTTTCATGTTCCAATTCTTCCTTTGTTTTTAATATATATAATATTTTATCTGGATTTTCTTTACTTTCCACAACTGAAACCATTTCTCCTTTTTCAATTGCAATTGCTGCTTTTTCAAAGTAGTCTTCAAGGATTTCCGCAATATTTTCATTCGCAATAATATCTCGATAATATAGAACAACCATATCTGCTTTTGGTTCGCCAAATACACGTTGCATAGCTGCATAGGTTGTCAACCAAACATTCCCACTTTTCTTTATTTCATGTGGCAAAAAACGTTGACGCTCCACTGCCTTACGAATTGTTTTTCCATCCGCTAAACCCCATTTTTCAGCAGCTTCACTAAATGTCAACACCTCATCTAATTTCATGCATTCATCCTCCATATAAGGGTATTATAGGTTTCCAGGATTAGAAAGTCAAATATATGTTAATTAGAAATTAGAATTTATAAATGCTTCTATAGTACATATAAAATCATCTTCACGATCTTCAAACACTGCGTGTCCACAGGGAGATAGACCATAGGATGTAATCCATGAATTCTGTATATCGTTTACTTTGTTTAAAATTACATTCGCATCACAAATTGGATCTTCTTTTCCTATCATAATCAAAGTAGGTACAGCAATACACGCAAGTGCATTTGTAGCTTGATATTTGTAAAACCAAGAAGACATAGCTGCGATATGCTTCAATGAATTGGAAGGATTCTGTGGTGAATAAATAAAGTTGAGAAAGTGTTCATCCTTGAATACTTGTTCAGGTTCTATCACATCTTCTTTCATAGATGTTTCTGGCTTGTTTACGGCCAATCTTTCTTCCATCATGGACTTAGTTCTTTCAAACATTTCCAGAGCTTGAAAGCGTTCAAAAGTGATGGCTGGACTACTTAATATTAATCCATCAACATCACCATAGCATTCCATATATATACAAGATAAGAGTCCTCCAAAAGAACCTCCCCACAAAATTACTTTTTTATGCCTCCAACGTCGTTTACAATCTTGTATAACATCGTATACATCCTTGCTAATCAACTCCTTAGGTAATCCTTTACGAAGCTCATATGTAGATAACCCACTCCCACGTTGATCAAAATATATACAATGATAACTTTCCTCTAATCTTTGAAAGGAAGACAATTCCATCAATGGCTTTGCGCCACTACCTGGTCCTCCGTGTAAAAACACAATAAGAATATTACTAGTAGTATTCCCTCTTTCATAAATTTGAATATCTATATCACTTTTATGTAACTTATAGTCCATTTTCACACAGCCTCCCTATGTCGCTAATTCGCGTCATCGTTTTTAGTATATCACTTGTAGAATGCAGTTACAATACCCTTTTGTGTAATTTTTTTCATCTCCAAATTTATTTTGTTTTTTCACAAAAAAGACTTCACAAGTAATAGAAGTGGTGTTATAATGTCGCTAGTTAGTGACACAAGAAAAGGAGAAGAACTATGTTAAAAATGATTATTAGTTGTGGATTAGGTATGTCTTCTAGCGCATTGGCTGTTCATATGCAAAAAGAGATTGTAGAGAAAGGTTGGGAGAATAAAGTGCAGGTTGAATTTTTACCTTTCCCTTTGCTAATGACAAAGCAAGAAGAACTAGATGCTGATATCGCAATCCTTTGCCCACACTTGATGTACTATGCAAAAAATGAATCTAAGAATGAAAAAATTAAAATTCCGATGTATATTATACCTTCCTTAATGTATGGAAAGATGGAATTAGTGGATTTAATGGAAGATGCGGAAGACTTACTTGCTTTAAATCAGAATAATAATGAAAAGCTTTGGCACTTTGAAGAAGAAAAACTACTAGATATTAAACGTAATATATCTCATCGAAGATGGATTAAAACACATCCTATTCAAGGGAAGTAAGGATTTGATTAGTTGATAGACATAAAAAGAAATAGCACATGAATTAAATGGTTCTATAACATTTGGTGTTGGTGAAAACTGACACCTTTTTATATTTTTCAAAATAAAAAGACATAAGATGAATTATCCGTTACAATTTAGGCGACTAAACCAATCGAAAGGAGTTCTTCTTATGTCCATATCTAATTCTATACTATTATCTCTAAATCTCAAAGAAAATAATTTGATTTTCGATGATGACTTTATCCATGAACGCTTGTTTCATGGTTCTCACTCTCTCGTTTATAGTGCAACCCTTACTTATTCACCACCAGATGTTTGTCCCGTTTGTGGCTCGCTTAATGTTAATTCCATCATTAAAAACGGCACGAAAACTTCTCATATCCTTTTACCTGATGTTTCTAAAAAACAAACGATCCTTAAGGTTCGTAAACAACGCTTTTTGTGTAAACATTGTCTCCACTCTTTTTCTGCCTCTTCTTCTATTGTAAATAAACACTGTTTCAT
>JAVWJF010000040.1:6626-13367 GCA_036639195.1 Longicatena sp. | reverse complement strand
CAACAAAAAAATCAACATACCGTTTGATCCAAAGAAACGTTATGAACACTATCGTAGTTTTGTGACTTCCCCACTCTATCAGCTAACTTCATATGAAGATATATTTCAACACATCCAAGAAAACAGTGAACATATATGCTTATGTCATAATGATTGGGTAGAAGGAAACATTCTATTTGATAAAGAAAAAACTTATCTCATTGATTATGAATATGCCGCAGATAATGATCCTTTATTTGATGTGATGTCTTTTATTACAGAGAATCAGATTGTTGATGAAACATTAAGAGAGCGATTCTATCGGGTCTACTTTGATGAAATCACTCCTGAAATACGAAGAGAATTGTTCATATGGGAAAATGTCCATAATTTATTATGGTGCATGTGGGCAATGATGATGTGGGAACATCGTCATGAGGATATTTATCAAAGTATCGCAAAAGATAAATACGAAGCATTACAACATAGTTATCAAGCATGGATTCAATGGAATAAATAATAGCATGGAAGAATGCCTCAAACGTTCTTCCTTTTTTAGTATACAAAACGTCATCCTACTCCATGAATAGAATGACGTTTTTATGTACTATTTAACGAACAGAGTCGCCTTCTTGAATGCGATAAATTTCTGGCATCTTTGGTTTTGTCTTACCTTCAATGATGGCAAATATAGTTGCACATACATATTCTGCATATGCGTTATAATCAAACGCAAGACTTGTCAGAGTTGGGGACATCACACGTGTAATCGCATGTCCTCCAAAGCTCATAACGGAAGTATTTTGAGGGACTGCGATATGATATTCTTTTAAATACTTATTCAATGGAATTGCCATTTCATCACGTTCTAATAAAAGAACATCAATTTTTTCTTCAAACACTTCTTTTAATTTCTCATATATATCCAAGTAACTTCCATCGCACATTCTCGTTGCGAAATCCAATGGTTGTTTCTTTTCATGATATACTTTTTTGATTCCTTCGTAATGTTCAGAGGATAAAGTTTCATCCGCTCCAAGGTAACGTACTACAAGATGACGCATCTTCATCAAGTATTCACCTAGCACTTCTCCAGCTTCTACTTCATTTACCGCAAGTGATGTAATATCCGATTTTCTTTGATTCAAGAATACACACACGATATTGGCTTCTTTCAATTGTTTTGCCAAACTAGAAGGATTTGCACAACTTTCAATGATGACCGCATGCACTTGTTGTTTGATCATAGCTTCTACATATCTTTCTTCTAAAGGAGCATTTCCTTCTCCTACATAGACAGAAAATAAACAATGACTTTCATGACTTACTTCTTGAATCGCTTTTATCATTTTTCTTGATCTAGGATTTGTTACATCCTTGGTAAGGATACCAAAAACATAATCTTTCTTTTCACGAATGATTGGCTCTTTTACTTTTGGTGCTCTTGGCAATTTCTTCTTTTCTACTACTTTTTCAGTTTTCAAAGGCAGTTCTGTTGCTTTTTTAGAAGTTTTCGCATGAGTTCCTGTTGAAATTTTATCTTTTACTTTTGATAATGTAGCACTAGATTTCTCAATAGAACCTTTCAACTTTCCAGGGATATCCGCTTTTGAAACATTCTTTTTGATGGATTCACCAGAACTTGCTAGTTTGGCTTTTGTTCCTTCCATCATTTCTCCTGTCTTCTTTACGGCACCTTTTAGTTTCTTTGAAAAATCTTCTTTCGCTGATGTTTTATCTTTTGTTTTTTCTTCGATGATTTCTTTTACATCTTCCACCACTTCTTTTGTTTCCACTTCAATATCTTCAATGGCACATTCTAATTTTTCAAGAGCTTCTTTGATTTTTCTTTCAATATCTGCTCGTACTTTTTCATTGTTCAAAAAGCGTTTTACACTTGTCGTAGATACACTTGCCGTTTTTGCTAATTCTGTAATGGTAATTTTCTTCATAGTAATCCCTCACAATTCGTTATGTTCATTTTATACTATTTTGTGGTATTTTTAAAGTTATTTAAGTATTCTTTATATCCATTGTGTTCCATAAGTCCTTCTAATATACGTGTTACTCCATGTTCCACATTAGAAGCCGTTATATAATTTGCTTTTTCCTTGATACAATCAATTGCATTCTCTACTGCAAATCCATAATGGAATGTTTCAATCATATTCAAATCATTTAAGCTATCCCCAAAGACAACCACTTCATCCATGGCGATACCATGCATTTCGCAATAGTTTTTTAACGCAAGTCCTTTTTGCGCTTTATGATATGTAATCTCCACATTATCTGCGACTGAATTTGTAACATCTATATCCGCTATGCAAGATAGTGCTTCACGTACTTCTTTTTGAATTTGCGCGGTTGTTGAAAATAGTTCAATCTTATAAACAATAGGTTTACTTTGTAAATAAGCATCTACATCATCTACAATAACATCAAACTTCGCAAAGTTTCCTTTTTCCATAATATTTCTTGCTTCTTCTTCTGTGAAATTATTACGCATTAGATGTGCAAGCGCTACTTTTTCTCCACGTTTTGCATCCGTCGTGATAATACCCTTTTTCCCATACATATGAAAACATACATCTTTTTCTATCAACATTGTCATCACTTCTTCCAATATATTTTGTGGAATTGGAATTTCTTGAACCATTTCTCTTTCTTCATTTAAAATAACGGCTCCATTCAAACATATATATTCGCAAGTAATTCCAAATTGTTCTACTAGATCCTTTGCATTTGTCCAATTTCTCCCTGTCGCAATCATAAACTGAAACCCTCTTTTTTGAAACTCCATGATGATTTTTGAGTCATGTTCATCTAGTTCATGAGTTGCATTAAACAATGTTCCATCTAAATCACTAACTGCTAATTTTATCATTTTACTTACCTCACATTTTAAACATACCATATTATTTTAACATTCCAAGTCATTTATGCCTAGTTAATCTTTCCTGAATTCTTATAAATGAAGATTTTAAATACTACATTACATAAAAAAAACTGATCAAATATGACCAGTTATTTTGTACAATCATGACTTCCGCAGTTATGTTCACCTTCATGATGGTGATTACACATACCACTTGGATCATCTTTCAAACTACCATCAAGGATGCTTGAAATAATGTCTTTTATGTTTCCTTTCGCTCCAGATATCAAAGCGATATTGGAAGCTGTCAGGGCATCTCTTGCGCCTTGTCCGATACCTCCACATACTAAGACATCCACTTGATACTCTTTTAAGAACCCAACAAGAGCACCATGTCCTTTTCCATCCGTAGGAATTATGTTTTCTTGTGCTACTCCATCAATGACATCTACCATCATAAATGATGGTGTCTTTCCGAAGTGTTGAAAAACTTGGTTGTTTTCAAATGTAATCGCATATTTCATAGTTTATTACTCTCCATAATACGCATCATCTAATGTGATTTTGAATTGTGCTAGGAAGGCTGTGATATCTTCTTTTACAGTGTTGGCTTTTACAAACTTGATGTTTTGACGTGCCCAAGTTTTTTGTGCAATCTGTGCACTTGGTACCCCTAGTTTTTCAACGGTTGCTTTTTCTACAGCCTTTGTAACAGAAGTATCATCTCCGATCGCTGTTTCATTCGCAAACTTTTTCGCAGTTTCTAAGTATGTTGCCACTTTTTCTTCACTGCCTTTTTTCACAAATATAGCTGCCTGTGGATATCCTTCTTTTGTAGTATTGTTTTTTGCTTTATATTCTTTTTGTAAATCTTTTAGTACTTTTAGTTCCATGCCTTTTTCTTTTGCTTTCGCAATGGTTGCGGTTGCAGCAGGTTCTGCCAACAAACCAACATTCGCTTTTCCTGATAACAACTGTGCTTGTACATCATTCACAGAATTAAAGTATGTGATGGATGGTGTAATTGTTGTTAAATCCAAACTATTCATCAATACTTTCTGTGGTACAGCAGCTTCTCCGAATGCAGCAAATACGCCTTCTGTAGTAAGTGCACTTTCATCCGTTCCTATTACATACAGATTTCCCCATGTTACTACGCTATCTAAAACATATTCACTTTTTCCAGTAGAAATCAATTTTGAACCAAGATTAATTGGCGCAATGATGATATCATATCCATCTTTCTTATTGAATTCTGCAGATAAGGTGTCACTACCATCAACGGTGTCAATGGTAACGTTTTTATCTTCATATAAACCTAATAAAGATAAAGAAGTAGCTCCCATAGGAACGATGGCTTTGATTGGCTCTTCTTTTTTTGTTTCTGTAGTAGAGCAAGCCACCATAGTAAATGCAAGTGTTGATACAAGTAAAGCTTTTAGTAATTTCATAGACGTTTCTCCTTCACTTCCTCAGACAATATCGCAAGAAATTCCTCTACAGTCACTGTCTGTGATTCTTTGCTTTGTGCGCGACGAATGGTTACAGTACCTTGTTCTTGTTCACCATCTCCGATTACAAGCTGATAAGGAATTTTTGCAAGCTGAGCTTCGCGTATACGATACCCTAATTTTTCATTTCTTGCATCTAATTTGCTTCTATATCCATTCGCTGAAATTAGCGCATTGATTTTTTCTGCATATTCCACATGTTTTTCGTGGTGTACTGGAACGACCATGACTTGTTGAGGAGCCAACCATGTTGGGAAGTGTCCTGCATAATGTTCAATCAAGATACCGATGAAACGTTCAATAGAACCAAAGATAACGCGATGTAACATAACAGGACGTACCTTTGTACCATCACTTTCTACATATGTTAAATCAAATCGTTCTGGAAGGTTCATATCCAATTGAATTGTTCCACATTGCCATTCTCTTCCTAATGAATCTTTGATATGGAAATCTAGTTTAGGACCATAGAATGCTCCATCTCCTGGATTTACCTTATATGTTTTACCCGCATGTTCACATGCTGCTGCTAAAGCTGCTTCACTCTTTTCCCAAATCTCTAAATCCCCAATATATTTCTTTTCTGGTCTAGTTGATAACTCAATACGATATGTTAATCCAAAGATTGCATATACACGATCAATAAATTGAATCAAAGACATTACTTCTTCTTCAATTTGTTGAGGACGCATAAAGATATGAGCATCATCTTGTGTAAATGTACGTACACGGAACAAGCCATTTAAAGCCCCACTAGCCTCGTGACGATGTACTTGGCCTAATTCCCCTACTCTTAGTGGTAAATCCTTGTAAGAGTGTAAACCAGCCTTGTATGCTAACAATGCACCTGGACAGTTCATAGGTTTGATTGCAAAATCACGATCATCTACTTTAGTTGTATACATATTTTCCTGATAATTATCCCAGTGACCACTTACTTCCCATAATTCTCTACTCATCATAATTGGAGTTTTAATAAACTGATAGTTTTCTTTTGTATGTTCTTCATACCAGAAGTTTTCCAATTGATTACGGATAATCATTCCATTTGGTAAGAAAAATGGCATTCCTGGAGCATATTCACTCATCGTAAAGATATCAAGTTCTCTACCAAGTTTTTTATGATCTCGTTTCTTTGCTTCTTCTAATAAATTTAAATGTTCTTCCAATTCTTCTGCAGTTGGAAAACAAACTCCATAAATACGTTGTAAAACTTTATTGTCACTGTCACCTTTCCAATATGCTCCAGAATGTTTCAACAGTTTAAAGTTCTTCAACTCTTTTACTGTTTCCACATGAGGTCCTCTACATAAATCAATGAATTCCCCTTGTTGGTAACAAGTAATTGTGCCATCTTCCAAACCACTGATCAAATCGATTTTATACAAATCGTCTTTGAACATTTCTAATGCTTCTTCTTTGCTTATTTCTTTGCGAGTGATGCGTTTTCCATCTTTCGCAATCTTCTTCATTTCTTTTTCGATTTTAGGCAAATCATCATCTTTGATTACTTCATCTCCTAAATCGATATCGTAATAAAACCCTTCACTTACTACAGGCCCAACCCAAAACAACGCATTTGGATATAAACGTTTTACAGCCTGTGCCATCATATGAGCACAAGAATGGTTTAATACACTTAACTCTGCATGTTCTTTAATGTCGATCATCATCGTATCCTCCTTGACATATAAAAAAAGACTGACACTCAAAGGACGTCAGTCTTATACGCGGTACCACCTTTGTTCATATTCAAACGAATATGCCCTCTTACCTTTAACGCTAGTTACGCGGCACACCTTTTCAGGGGCAACTCCAAGGGAGTAAACATATCGTTTTATCAAAGAACTTTCACCAACCGTTCTTCTCTCTACATCAAAACCATACATCCATGTCCTTATCTTTGTATTTATATGCTTATTTTATACAACATTCTATTGCTAATGTCAATCCTAACGAACTATTTCTTACATAACGTCAATTTTTTTCCATTTATTTCCTTTCTATAATCTCGTAATGAAATACTGTAATTCGTATCATTTTCTAAAGATAGTTATGCTAGAATACAGGCATGTGTTTGCAGCACAAGAAAGGGGTGTATTATGAGAAGAACTTATGGATATGTCCGGGTATCAAGTCAAGATCAAAATGAGGCCAGACAATATATTGAACTTATTGAACAAGGGATTCCGAAAAATTGTATTTACATGGATAAATTAAGCGGAAAAGATTTCAATCGTCCTGCGTATCATAAACTCGTATATAAGAAATTAAAACCTGGTGATCTTCTTGTTATTAAGAGTATCGATCGTTTAGGAAGGAATTATAATGAAATCCTGCTGGAATGGAAATTCATCACAAAAGAGAAAAACGTAG
>JAVWJF010000040.1:0-6566 GCA_036639195.1 Longicatena sp. | reverse complement strand
ATATCAAAATTATTGACATGCCTTTACTAGATACCGATCAGAAAAAGGATTTAATAGGTACTTTGATTGGTGACATTGTACTTCAGTTGCTCTCTTTTGTCGCAGAGAATGAACGTGTAAACATACGACAAAGGCAAGCTGAAGGAATACGAGCCGCAAAATTAAGAGGTGTTCGTTTTGGTAGACCAAAACTAGAATTACCAAAAGAATTCGAAGAGATTATGTTTCTGTGGGAAAAAGGAGAATTACTTAGCAAAGAAGCGATTGCTATTTCAGGATTAAAATATTCTACTTTCTACAAAAAAGCAAAAGAGCATAAGCAGAGAAAAAGCGGTTCATAAACCGCTTTTTTTACCAGCTTCCGCCGCCTCCGCCACCGAAGCCTCCACCAGAGAAACCTCCGCCGCCAAAGCCTCCACCGCCAAAGCTTCCTCCACCAATCCCCTTGCCTCCAGTAGGCGCAGGAATATGAGAGGCTGCAGTAGAAATACTATGGAAACAATAGTGGAAATGATTCCACCATAATACTGTTGTAAATAAATTGCCATTATACCCCACATACCAATCAGGAGCAATCACCGCAATACTTTCAAACTTCTTCACCCATGTATCAGAAATACCCAATACATATGCGTATGGAAGGATGTTATAAAAGGCAGTTGGATTTTCTTTCACAAGTAATTCCAAACGATCCTTTTCACAGTTCAAGATAAAATCTTTCAATCCAAGAATCTGTCCTAACCATTTATTCCCTTGAGGAGTACGCTTGTCCATAAACATCATAATGATTATCAACAATACACTTACAATACTACTCATCACAATTCCAATCCAAGATACTTCACAAATATATTGCATGAATATATTAACTCCGATAAGAATAGCATTTAACACAAGGCATCCTACACTTGATAATAAGAAGACAGAGTTTTTCATAGAATAACGTAATCGCATAATAAATATCCATGGAATACAACTCACTCCCAATAAAACAGAAGGTATTAAATATACAAAATAAATCTGGAATAACCCATAGATTTCTCTTGCGGCCAAAGTAACTGATAATAAACCTGGCAACATAATAAAGAAAATCATGATTATTTGTAGAACGATTGAATTGTTGTTATAAATACGACGTTTCTTACTAGAGTGGAAATAATTCGTTAACATTGATTTTGAAGATTGTAACGCTTCTCCTACTTTCAAACCAGTCATTTCACTTTCACTAACGATTGTATTTTTCTTAAAAATAGCATCAAAGAATTTACGTTCATAAGCTTTGCTGTTTTCTTTGTCCATTTCTTTTAATTTCTCTAATTTAAAGCTTCCTTCAACATCATGTATCTTTAAGAACCCACGATTTGCCCAATCAATAACCAAAGAAATCATGTCCTTGTTTTGTGCAGTATCATCTATGATATAGCCAACCTCCGCACTATTCAAACCATCTGGTGCTTTAAATTCAACAGTCACAATAATTTCATCATCTTTACCAAACTTCATAAACAACAAGAACGCAAGCAACAAAATAACCCCGGCAACAATTGCACAGATTACGGTGTAATCTTTCATTTCGGGAAATGTAAAATAATCTGTTCCTAGGTTTACTCGAATAGTCGCAAACTCATTATTATAAAGTGGGTTTGTAAGGGATCCGCGTATCGTTGTGCCATCAACCTCATAGCTTAACGTATCTCCATTTTCTCCATAAGCTCCAGTAGAAGTGAAAACTTCATTTTTATCGAATCCTTTGGGCATACGAATTTCATAGCTAAAATCTTTTACTTGTGTATCAAAATTACCAATCAAATTCCAATACAATGTTTGTGCTTTATTATCTAATCTTAAATCTCTAGTTTGAATGGTATAGGAAATCGTATAATCCTGTTTCCCTATGATAGTAACATCTCCATCTCCAAGTTTTACAATTACAGAGTCCTTATTCCCTTCTATCTCGCAAGTAGTAGAACACTCGATATTAGAAACAGGAAAGAAGTAATTCATCGTCTTAACTTCTCCACCTTCAGAAAACTGCATGCGATAAGTATTGGGAATATTACGATAAAACCCATGTCGATAATCCGTAAAATCCATCTGATAGGTTTCTACGATATCAATAGATCCATCTTCATGAACATCCATGACAATGTTTGCTTGATCAATAATGAATGCCTCTTGAGCAGATACAGGTAGTATGGAAAACAAACATAATCCCAACGAGACAAGTAAACAACGTATAATTTTCTTCATAATTTTCTCCCTTTGAAAAAAAGGAATAGCACAGCTATTCCTAATCACTAAAACTGTACTTTAACATTCTCTCTTTGCACAGCATCTTCAATCTCATATAATGGTTTTTTACCAAAATGAAATATTCCAGCTAAGATATTGCTTGGGAACATTTCCACAAGATTATTAAACTTCACACAAACTGCATTATAGTATTTACGTGAATTTGCAATCTCATCCTCAATGTTTTTTAATTCATCTTGAAGTTTCACAAAGTGTTGATCCGCTTTAAGATTAGGATATTGTTCACTAATCGCATACAAAGGACCTAACATAGATTGAAAATTCTTTTCGGATGAAATCTTTTCATCCATGGATTGAGCTTTTACTGCCATATTACGTGCACTAATTACTTTTTCAAGTGTTTCACTTTCATGCTTTGCATACCCTTTGATTGTTTCTACCAAGTTTGGTATCAAATCATAACGCTTTTTCAAATATACATCCATTGTAGAAAAAGCTTCTTCTACTTTATTATTCGTGCTAACAAATTTATTGTATTTGGAAACTACCCAACCTACAAGTCCTAATAAAATAACGACTACAACAATACCAATGATCACAGGTGTTGTAAAAAACATAGCAATCCCTCCTTTTAAGTTACAAACTGATTATATCATGTTCCATTAGTGCCTACAACCTTTATACAAGAAAGGATGCACAACTCATGTGTACATCCTTAGTATTAATCGAAAACGAAATTTCCATTCTCAAACACTGGAATTTCTTTACCATCCTTTGTGATACCCGTAATTTTCATATCACCTGTACCGAACATAAAATCTACATGTGTCAAAGAGATATTTGCACCAGCTTTCGCAAGTTCTTCTTCACTCATATCTTCTCCACCTTTCAAACATGTTGGATACGCTGCCCCTAATGCCAAATGGCAAGAAGCATTTTCATCAAACAAGGTATTCAAGAATAAGATATTACTCTTAGAGATCGGAGAATCATAAGGAACAAGCGCTACTTCTCCTAGATAACAACTTCCTTCATCAAAAGAAATCAATTGTGCCAATGCTTCTTTTCCTTCTTGCGCATCAAAATTAACTGCTTTTCCATCTTTAAATTCAATATAGAAATCTTCAATTAACTCACCACTATACAACAATGGCTTACTCGCATAAACAACGCCATTAACTCCTGTTTTTAAAGGCATTGTAAAAATTTCTTCTGTTGGCATATTAGGATTGAATTCTACATCCGTACCAACTTTCGTATCGCTACCACCTGACCAAATATGATGTTCAGGCAATCCTACTTCCAAATTCGTACCAAGACTATTTTCAAAACGCATGGCTTTAAAATCGTAATTATTCAAAATCTTACTACGAGATTTAAAACGATCTCCTAATAAATCCCATTCTTTTACAGGATCATTATCTTCCTCTACATGTACTGCATGTAGAATTTGTTCCCAAAGCAATTCAACAGCTGCATTATCATCTTCACAATCAGGGAACACTTGTTTTGCCCATTCTACATTTGGAACTGCAACAATACACCACTGTGCTTTATTTAACATTGTATATTCTTGAACTTCTTTTCCTGCCTTTGACATTGCGAATTGATATTTTGAAATTTTCTCTGCATCCAATCCTTTAAAAATTCCAGGTTTTTCTGAAATGATATGGAGAATACAAGCCCCTTCTTTAAAATACGTAAGTTTACTATCAATCACAAAAGGTCTGATATTCGTAAGTGTTTCCTCATCTTCATATAGATATTGTGAACGTCTTACACACTCATCGATGTAGTTAACCACAACTTGTTTTGCACCTGCTTTATAAGCTTCCTCCACACATGCACGTGTCATATCGATAGCTTCAACACTTGTGTTAATCATCAAAATTTGTCCCTTTTGTACATTGACTCCCTTACAAACTGCTAATTTTGCATATTTCTGAATAATTTCTTTATTCATAGACTTCTATCTCCTTCTAATGGTGCTTATAACTTAATCAATATAAGCACTTGGTAACATTGCTGCACCAACGATTCCTGGTTCTTCTAATTGTGCTTCTTTAAATACAACTGTCTGCATTCCTTTATGAATCATCGTACGATAATAGTTTTCCATCTTATCAAAGAAAACATC
The DNA here is from genome assembly GCA_036639195.1 of Longicatena sp. Lineage (GTDB taxonomy): Bacteria > Bacillota_I > Bacilli_A > Erysipelotrichales > Erysipelotrichaceae > JAVWJF01. The sequence continues at coordinate 2,176 of JAVWJF010000040.1, read as the reverse complement.
TTTCCCTTTCATAACACCACCACCAAGTACAAAGACTGCTGGATCTGCTACATGTGCAATAACAGAGAACATAACAGCTAAATCATAGGCAATATCATCACACAACTTTATAGCTTCGGCATTCCCTTTTCTAGCCAAATCAAATACATCTCCGGCATGTGCAATTGCTTCTTCTCCAAACATTGCTTTCCCTTTACGAGTAATCGCAGTTCCACTTGCTTCATTTTCAACAGCACCTTGATTTAAATAATTCACTTTCTCACGGTTACGATCGATGATGATATTCGCAATTTCACCTGCATGTCCATTCTTACCTGCAACTACCTTTTGATCCACGATCAATGCTCCACCAATACCAGTAGAGATTGTCGCATAATATACTACATGCTCACCTTTTCCTGCACCAAGACAAGCCTCACCCATACCTGCAACGTTTACATCATTATCAACATAAGCAGGAATATGGAAATGTTCTTCAATTCTCTTCGCAATTGGATATCCTTCAAAGCCTGGAAGATTTGTAGCCAACACCATCTTCCCAGCAACTGTATCCACTGGACCTGGAACACCCATTCCAATACCACTACATTCTTGGTAACCATCGATGGATTCAATCATAGTGATCATTTTTTGAACCACATGTTCAACACCCTTACCAATTTCTGTAGCTTCCTTTACAATCTGTAAAATGTTTCCAGATTCATCTACTTTTGCGACACGTACATTTGTACCGCCTAAATCTACTCCAATAAATGTTTTCATTATTGTCCTCCTTTAAGATTATGCTTTTATTTTATCATATCCTCTCTCTTTTTTCTTCCTTAAAATTGAAATTTTCTTATATTTATAGAATGTATTTTTTCTTTCATTTTTATGAATCCTAACGAATATCTTTCCTTAACCTTTTTAATGAAAACAATATTCCATAAAAGGAAACACCCAATGCCATCACAAACACTCCCCTCTGTAAATCATCATGTACATCACCCGTCTTAACAACTGGTTGAATCACTTTAAAGTTTTCAAATAAAATTTCATATAAATCCCCTTCTTTTACTAACTTCTTCCCTTTCCAAAAACACCATTTTCGTCGATCTTGATATGTAACACATCACTCGATAATTGATATCCCTTAGGTGCTTTGCTTTCTTTCACCCAATATTCACCATAACGTAGCTCTAACTCTACTACCCCATGTTCTTGATCTGCCTCAACACTACGCAATCTTTGTGTACATCCTTCATCTTTATACAAGGTAAACTCAAATTCTTTCATCTTAATGCTTTCTTTTGTATCTCCATCTATTTTCTTGATATATATCTTTTCCCTAATAGGTACATCAACCATTACTAATTTCTGAATTTCTTTATCTTCGTTCACTGTAAAGTCTATATCTTTTGCTTTTTCATACCCAAGAGGTGCTTCTATCTCTTTTAAAATGTAACGATTCCCTTCTATCAAACCTCTTATCATATGTTCCTTCCCATCACTCTCCCATTCATCAACAATGTCTTTTGTCTTAGCAGAGACTACTTGTAACTTCGCCCCTTCCAAGTGTTTTTTTTCTTCATCCAGTTTACTCACCCCTACTTGTTTATCAAACATTTTTATTTCTTGAACCTTTGTCGTATTATCAACAGTAAACGTAACTGGTCTAGAAATCACATATCCCTCAGGTGCTTCATCTTCATAAAGCGTATACTCTTTACCAACAAGTAATCCTTCTAATTTCATAGGGCCTTTCTTACTAACCCATTCTTTTACAATTTCACCATCTTCATCAACCAATCGTAAATAAGCATTTTCAAGCGCATGATTATTTATATCTTCTTTTAAAATTTCAGTCTTTGTTCTCTGATTTTCTAATGTTTGTTCGTGTACATAAACTTCTTGTGTATTGTTTTCTTGCGTTAATTCAAAGATATACGTAGTTTCATCTTTTACATATCCATCAAGAGCCTTTGTTTCATTACAAGCATACGTTCCTAATGGCAAACCCTCTATTTCAATTTCACCAAGTTCATTCGTTAAATAATACCCATTTTCACTGATGTCCATGGAAATAGTAGATCCCTTCTTATAAATAATGGAACCATCCGCTGGGTCAAGAACATCTGCTGCGGCAGTTAATTGATATTGAACCCCAGACAAAACTTCCCTAGTTTCTTTATCTACT
>JAVWJF010000039.1:0-13633 GCA_036639195.1 Longicatena sp. | reverse complement strand
CCAAAGATGCCTCCATAACGTATCGTGGGGAAACGGGAACTGCGAGTGTCAAAGTAGAGAATAAATTAAAAGCATACAATCAACGCATCCAAGAATTTATGAATTCTATTACATATGAAGTAACACCACAGAGTGAAATTTATAATGATGCAGAGCTAACAATTACCGCGAGCTATGATAAAGAGCTTGCTCGTGTATATAATATTCATCCTATTAATACGGTACGTAAAGTGAAGGTAAAAGATTTACCTGTTCGTTTTGCTGGTGCAGATGAAATTCCAAAATCACTATTCGAAGATATCGCAAGTTATGGCGATACGTATCTAAAGAACAATATCAAATCTATATTAGAAGAGGATTTTACTTCTTTCTATGTGGAATCACAACCGAAATTAGAGAATTATACGTTAACATATCGTGTGTTTCTAGATTCCTTTCAAGGTAGTGTGAAAGATAAAATTATCGATGTATATACCGTTATGGCAAAAGGGGAAGTAAATACTGCAAATGAAGGGGAAGCTGTTTTGGAAGATGCGCAGGAAACAATTTATTATATGTTGACATTTAATGAGATCAATACATCTCTTAATATATTAGATGAGAATGTATATGGAGAGAAGATGATTGTAAATACAAGTTATAATATGAGTCTTAAGGAAGATTTTCAAAGGTATATACGTGATAAATATGCGAAGCTTTATAATCTTACGTTTTTAGAAATCGTGAAGAAGTAATAAAAAAACATGTCGAGCATGTTTTTTTTGTTACTTCTGTAAGAGTGCTTGTAATGCGTGCTTGTCTTGATCTTCACTTTCGTTAAATCGTATGATACAAGCATCCTGTTCATTGTACCGTGGGATTAAATGAATATGGAAATGAGGAACACTTTGTCCTGCAACTTCATTCATATTACTTAAGAAATTCATGCCATTGGCATGGGTGCGCTCCATGATACGTTTTCCAAGCATCTTAGCGACTTTAGTCATATGCATAAGAATTTCATCATCACAATCTAATAGATTCTCAAAATGCTTCTTTGGGATGATGAGGGTATGTCCTTTTGTTACTTGAGAAATATCGAGAAAAGCCATAACTTGATCGTCTTCATAAATACAATAACTAGGTATTTCCTTTTTTACAATCTTACAAAATATACACATATACACCCTTCTTTCTATAGATTTATTATAACAAATAATAAATCTATAGAAAAGAAAAAGTCGGTATTCCGACTTAATCTGCTACATATTCTTCGTTGACTGACTTTAATCCATCGTAAACATCTTTATCATATACTTGGAAATCATATTTCTTCAAATAAAAGATAGATGCAGATGTAGATAAATCTGTAGAACCAGTAGTAACAATTGCATCAATAGCTTCTTCTTTAAAGGAAGTAGGGTCAATGTTTGTAATGTTTACTACGTAATATTTTTGATTGGTAGTATCTTCTACAATGGCACTTACTAATTCTGCCTTTTCAGCTGCTTTAAGTTTATCAAACACAACGGTAGGAAGAGAACTCTTAGAAGTATAAATTGCTTCTTCTCCTTTATACGTTGTTGTAACTCCAAATTCGCTAGCAGCTTCGCTCATGCTTTTTCCACCTTTTACAGCGTCCAATGCACTCTGTGCTTTTTCTTTTGATTCTGCTTCTATAATTGCTGCCTTACGAGGAGAATATGTTTTGAACAATGCTTTTTGTTTGCTTTCTACATATTTTCTCACCAATCCTTGCTGACGAAGGTTTGGATAAATTTCTTTTTCTTTGTAATCGTCTTCGCTTTCATAACCGTTATCTTTCAAACGTTGTGTGAAGTCATCACCACCACTTGACTTTAGGGTAGCTAGTTGCTCATCAGCAGTTTTTTTCATTTCATCTGTTAAAGCAATCTTTTCTTTGTCTACTACGATATTCAATGCTTCATTTAAAGTATAAGAAGCACCATACGTTGTTTTGATAATATCGAATACTTCGCCTTTGGTAATTTTTTGATCACCTACAGTAACTAATGTATCATCAGATTTGGATACATCAACATAAGCATCTTTACATCCAACTAAGGTAAACACCATGGCAACCGCCATTAAGGATACGAGTTTTTTCATATGTTTGCCTCCTACTCTTCAATGTCAAGAGATGCCATAATTTTCTTCTTTACATCATCACTTGCATATTTAATATCTAATTTTTTTGCTGCTTCCCAAACAAATTTGCTATAAATATCACTGTTGTTATTTTGAATTGCTTCATATAAACCAGTTTTGATATCTTTATCTTTTAAAAGTTTTTCTTTATCTGTTTCTTCGACTTTGATCATATGCCAGCCTTTGTAAGAGTCGTTACTTTCATGAACCCATTCACTAACTTCTCCAGCTTTCATGCTTAACGCCTTATTTTTAAAGCTATCTACATAGGTTGTATCACTATCCATATAACCTAAAGAACCATTGTCTTCTGCAGATGCGCTATCATCGCTATATTTTTTAGCAACTTTTGCAAAGCTATCTCCTTTTGCAAGAGCATCTTCAACTTGTTTAACTTTTTTCTTTTCAGCATCTGTTGGGTTTTCAGGATCTTCCATCTTAATTAAGATATGAGATACTTTACGTGGAGATTTTTCTTTGTAAATAGGGCTAAATAATGCATCCAAATTTTTTGTGATATAGTCATCGGACATCTTGTTGATTTTTACACACAACATTGCATATTCGTCTAGGGTATCATAACTGTAGCCTAAGTTTGCAAGTTTTGCATTAATATAACTCTTAATATCCGTGTATCCATATTGAGACATTCCTGTCTCTGCTTGTGTTATAAAATTTGCTTTGTAGTTTGTAGCTTGCGTCTTCAATTCGCTAGTTTCTTTTACAGATTGTGAAATTACAGCGACTTGAAATTTAGTGGAAACTGTAGAACCTCCATAGCTTTTATACAGTGTGTCATACAAGGAATCAGCCGTAATATATTTATCATCACTTAATGTTGCGACGACATCTTTTCCATCGTGAGATTTTCCGCTGACACGATCCTTGTTGGTGTCATATACACAGAAAATGGCAAAACCGATAAAAATCACAGCAACCAATACGACAAACCATTGTCTTTTTAGTATTTCTATCATAAAGTCCTCCTAATAGTTTATTCCGTAATATTATAGTGTATTTGTTCATTGATTGCAATTTTTTCCAAACTTTCACGTAATTTAACACAAATATTCACCTAATTTTCACGGAACTGAAAAAATATGTATATGCTAGGAAATGTAGAATCGTTTGAATTGTAGAAAAGGCGAAAATTTGGTATGATAATACACGCGAGGAAAGGATGATCAATGTGAGTTGTTTAAGTATTGAGAATTTACACGTAGATGTAGATGGAAAAGAAATTTTAAAAGGCTTGTCCTTAGTGATAAATAGTGGAGAAACCCATGCTTTGATGGGACCTAATGGGAATGGGAAATCCACCCTATTAGCGGCCATCATGGGGAACCCTAAATTCCATGTAAGTGAGGGTAGTATCACCCTTGATGGATTAGATGTTTTGGCAATGGAAGTAGATGAACGTAGCAAAGCTGGTTTGTTTCTTGGAATGCAATATCCAAGTGAAGTAAGTGGAGTCACGAACTCTGATTTTTTACGTGCTGCCATCAATGCTAGAAGAGAACGTCCAGTTCCTTTGTTTACCTTTATTAAAGAAATGGAAAAAACAGTGGCAGATTTGCATATGAAAGAGGATCTTGCACATCGTTTCTTGAACGAAGGATTTAGTGGTGGAGAAAAGAAACGTAATGAAATCGTACAGATGAAAATGTTAAAACCAAACATTGCGATGTTGGATGAAATTGATTCTGGTTTGGATGTAGATGCACTGAAGATTGTTGCACAAGCAATTCAAGACATGCGTACAAGTGAAGGATTAGGTTTGTTAATCGTATCGCATTATGCTCGTTTTTATGATTTATTACAACCGACACATTCACATGTGCTAGTAGATGGAAAAATCGTTGTAAGCGGTGGAAGTGAACTGGTTGAAAAAATTGATCAGGAAGGGTACGACTGGTTAGAGCAAGAATATAATGTACACGTTGTTAAAGAAGAACAGAAAGAAGTAGAACTGCTAGGTACTTGTGCAGTAAAACATAATTAATATGAAATTGCATATTACAGAAGATGTGTTGGAAAAGGTGCAGGTTGCACGCAAGGAAGACCTCTTAGAACTACAAATAGACGAACGTGTAAACGCAATGCTATTTGTGACATATGATGGCTTAGATGCCAAACAACGTGTGAACATCCTGTTACAACCAGGAAGTAAGTTGAAAGTTTTATTAAAGAATAACAGCACATCAGATATCCAACTGGATATCGAAGCTTTTGTGCATAAGGATGCATTTCTTGAATTTGCGTACTGTGATTTAGATCCTAGTTCGTCCACAATCGATGGGATGGTGCATTTATGTGAAGAAGGCGCAAATTGTGATATCAAGAGTGCTTGTATTGTAGAAGGTAAAAAGCATTTTAAAGTAGCAATCGAACATGCGACTCCATATACTACAGGAACCATGGAACATTATGCGGTAGTTAAGGAACATGGGAATTACCATATGGAAGCAATCGGTAAAATAAACAAGGGAGCGCATGATAGTGTATCTCATCAGACAACACGTGTATTGACCATGAGTGAACAACACAATAGTGAAGTAGTTCCTTTGTTGTTAATTGATGAAAACGATGTAAAGGCATCTCATGCGACAACCCTAGGACAACCAGATGCGAATCAATTGTATTATCTTCAAACAAGAGGTCTTACAAGAGAACAAGCATTGGGATTATTAAGCGTTGGGTATATTATGCCAATAGCGCAAATGTTTGACCATGAAGAATGGAAAAATGAATTAAAAAATGAAATTGAAATGAAGGTGGGTCTACATGCTTAATAATGAAAAAATACGCAAAGACTTTCCAATGTTGCAAGGAAAGACGATGCAAGGACATCCATTGGTTTATTTAGACAGTAGTGCAACCACTCTAAAACCTAAAGCTGTGATTGATGCGGTGGTTAATTATTATGAAAACTATTCCGCTAATGCACATCGAGGAGATTATGATTTAAGTTATTATGTCGATAAAGAGTACGAAGAGACAAGAGCCGATATAGCTTCATTTCTTCATGCGTTACCAGAAGAGATTATTTATACGAGTGGCGCAAGTGAAGGATTGAACTTAGTTGCGTATGGGTATGGAAGAAAATATCTACAAGAAGGAGATATTATTCTAACAACCGAAGCAGAACACGCTTCTTGTATTCTGCCTTGGATGCGTGTAGCGCAAGAAACAGGAGCATTCCTAGAATATATCCCATTAGATGAAGAAGGACGTTTTGACTTTGAAGCGTTTGAACAGATGATGAATCCAGCAGTAAAAGTGATTTCGATTGCGCAGATTACCAATGTACTAGGGTATATATTACCAGTGGCACAAATATGTGAGATTGCTCATCAGTATGGTGCTGTTGTAGTTGTAGATGGAGCACAAAGTGTTCCACATATTTCCATCGATGTAAAAGCATTGGATTGTGATTTCCTAGCGTTCTCTGCCCATAAGATGTGTGGACCAACTGGAATTGGTGTCCTTTATGGAAAGAAAGATCTATTAGAGATGATGGATCCACTATTCTTAGGTGGGGATAGCAATGCTCGCTATGATATGGAAGGAAATATCCTTTTAAAGGATGTACCATATCGTTTTGAAAGTGGTACACAACCGATAGAAGGAATCTTCGGGTTACATGCGGCAATTCGTTATCTTAGTGAAATCGGATTAGAAAACATTCATGCATATGAACAAGAACTTCATAAGTATGCAATCGATAAACTAGTAAAGATGGATCATATTGAAGTCTATAATCCAAACAATGATACTGGAATTATTACCTTTAATGTAAAAGGTGTATTTGCTCAAGATGCGGCTAGTTTCTTTAATGCAAATGGAATTTGTGTTCGTAGTGGACAACATTGTTCTAAGTTGTTAGGGAATCAATTACATGCGGATGCTACCATACGAGCAAGTTTGTATTTGTACACATCCAAAGATGATATCGATGCATTTTTAGCAGTATGTGAAAAAGCATCAATGGAAACATGCTTAGATATATTTTTTTAGGAGGTCGCTAGAATGAACGATGCATTAAAAGATCCTATGGTCTTACGCCAAATTATCATGGATCATTATGAATACCCAAGAAATCATACATTAACAAAAGATCAAGGGTATGGTGAAAAACATATGGCTTCTGATTCTTGTATCGATGATATTTATGTACAAAGTAAGATTCGTGATGGAGTTGTGGAGGATATCCGCTTCGATGGTGTAGCGTGTACGATCTCCACAGCTTCCACTTCTATTATGAGTGAACTCTTACAAGGAAAACGTACAGAGGAAGCAAAAGTTATCATCGAAGAGTATTTTTCTATGATTGATCAAAAAGAATATGATGAAGACCTGTTACAAGAAGCAATTGCTTTTCAAAATGTTGGAAAACAAGCAAATCGTATCAAATGTGCTACCATTGGATGGAAAGCAATGAAAGAACTCATCGAAGAAAGTGAGGAGTCTTAATGAATGAAAAACAGCTTCCTTTGGAAGATGAATATAAATATGGTTTTCATGATAAAGATACAAGTCTTTATAAAACAGATAAAGGTTTAACAAGAGAAACGGTAATGGAAATATCCCATATCAAAGAGGAACCACAGTGGATGTTGGACTATCGTTTAAAAGCATTTGAAACATTTGAAAAAATGCCAATGCAAACCTGGGGGCCAGATTTATCAGATTTAAACTTTGATGATTATACATACTATATCAAACCAAGTGATCGAACAGAAAAGAGTTGGGATGATGTACCAGAAACCATTAAGGATACATTTGATAAACTAGGAATACCGGATGCAGAAAAGGATTTTTTAGCAGGAGTTACTACCCAATATGATAGCGAAGCTGTTTATCATAATATGTTGGAAGAGGTAGAAGAAAAAGGTGTTATCTTCTTAGATACGGATACCGCTTTGAAAGAACACCCAGATTTATTTAAGAAATACTTTGGAACCCTTGTTCCATATAGTGATAATAAATTTTCAGCTTTAAATAGTTGTGTTTGGAGTGGCGGTAGCTTTATTTATGTTCCTAAAGGTGTAAAGTTAGATAAACCTCTACAATCCTATTTCCGTATCAATACAGAACGTATGGGACAATTTGAACGTACGTTAATCATTGTGGATGAAGGTGCGGATATACATTATGTAGAAGGGTGTACAGCTCCTGTATATTCAAAGGATTCTTTGCATGCTGCAGTGGTAGAAATCTTTGTGCATAAGAATGCACGATGTCGTTATTCTACCGTACAAAACTGGAGTGATAACATTATCAATCTGGTAACCAAACGTGCAAAAGTATTTGAAAATGGAAGTATGGAGTGGATTGATGGAAATATTGGTTCTCAAACCAATATGAAATATCCTGCTTGTATATTGGCAGAACCTTATGCACGAGGAACTTGTATTTCGATTGCGGTAGCTGCAAGAAAACAAGTACAGGATGCAGGTGCTAAAATGATTCATCTGGCACCTCATACCTACAGCAATATTATATCGAAATCTGTATCAAGGATTGGTGGAGAAGTGAACTATCGTGGACTAATCTATCATGGGCCAAATGCGGCATACGCCAAAAGCAAGGTAGAATGTGATACCTTAATTCTAGATAAACAATCACGTAGTGATACGATTCCAACCAATATATCAAAAAACATGACATCACAAATTGAACACGAGGCAACCGTTTCTAATATCAGTGAGGAACAATTGTTCTATTTGATGTCCCGAGGCTTATCTCGCTCACAAGCTACAGAGATGATTGTTATGGGATTCTTAGAACCATTTACAAGAGAATTACCAATGGAATATGCAGTGGAATTAAATCAACTTTTAAAACTTGATATGAGTGAGTCCATTGGATAATGAAAACAGACGTTAGAAAAGAAATGTTGAGCGTGCGAAATGCACTTTCAAAAGAACAAATTCAAACCAATAGCGAACGTATATGTCAATGCCTCTTACCATACTTAAAGGGGAATGTTGGATTGTATTATGCATATGGAAGCGAAGTTAATCTTGCATCTTTATTGCAGAATAAAAACGTTTCCTTTGCACTACCAAAAACATTTCCAGATCATACGATTCGTTTTTATCAAGTTGATGAACATACAAGCTTTAGTGTCGGAAGTTATGGTATTCGTGAACCAAAAGATGCTAGGGAAGTGGAAGCATTGGATGTTTTACTAATTCCACTTGTGGCCTTCGATGAACAATGCAATCGTTTGGGACATGGTGCTGGGTACTATGATCGTTATCTCGAACATTTTCAAGGGTTAAAAATAGGTGTTGCACATGAATGTCAAAAGGTGGAAAATGTCTTCGAAGAAGCACATGATATCCCTCTGGATATGATTGTGAGTGAACACAAAATATATAAAAACATGAACTTTTAGGAGTCCATGTTTTTATATATTAGAGAAAAAAATCTTTACTTTTTGATGACGTATTGGTCAAAAAGTTCTTTGTTGTAGGCATCTGCGCCATCCATATTACTAGAACGAAATACTGGTGCTGGCATTTTGTGTTCACGTAGAAGTTCAACAAAGCGACCGATGATACATTGGGATAAATAACACCCCGTAAGCGTAGAAATAGGTCCCATTTTAATTGTATCATCTATTTCAACACCTGCATCGCCTAGTGGTGCCATATTATCCAATACAATATCTGCACATTCAAATAAACGAAGTCCACTTTCATGACGACTTTGAATACTCTTACTATGGCTTAAAGATGTTATTGCGATGATATGTACACCTTTTTGTTTTGCACGCAATGCATATTCAACTACCAAGGGGTTTCTACCAGAATTGCTTGTCATAATGAGAACGTCACCTTCTTCTAAGGTGTATACTTCTTCTAGTACATCTGCATAAGATGATGTGCGTTCTAAATGGGTGCTTTTAGTGGGATGGGTGGCAAGGGTCATCTCGATTTCTACAATTGGGTAAATTTTGGCAAACCCTCCAGCTCTTGCGTACAAATCTTGACCAATCATATGGGAATGACCTGTCCCAAAGGTATAAATTTTCTTCTGGTTTTGTTCACAGGTAAATAGCAATTGTGCAGCTTCTTGCATTGAAATTAAATTTCTTTGATGTGTTTCTTCCAATGTGCTTTTTACAAATGTGTGATAAGTATCCATAAAATCCATAGTTTATCCTCCTTCAATCACATATTTATGTTGTTTTTGTATCGCGTTGAATTTCACTTTATGTTATGTGAAAGCTTATGATTTATAAATGAAATTCTCACTATCTATATGGTAACATTTTTCATGATGAAATGCATACGCATTTCTATCAAAAAGAGAAAATATAGGAAGCGCGAAAAGGGTTAAGAATAGCCTTAAAAAATATCATAAGTAAGAATAAATGTGCTATAATTGTAACACCTTAAGAGAAAGGTTGTTGTTTGTGAAGTTAAGAAATATAGCTGGTATTTTCATCGTAAGTCTTTGCGTAGTTGGGTTGTTCCAACTATGCCCTTTTGCATTATCAACTTCCTCTTCAAAAGATGTTACAATGGGAAAACAAGCCATGCAACAACTTGCCAAACAAGATATCAATGAGATCAACTCTCAAATTCAAACCATACAAGATAAATTCACTTTACAGAGCGTTGATGTAGGTTCTTTTTCTGCTAGATTTGCGAATACAGTTATCATGGGAGATTCTTTAGCGGCAGGTTTGATAGAATATGGTATTATGCCTGCTAATTTGGTGATGGCGGAGCGTGGAAATCGAACAAACAATATAAATGAAGATATAGATCGAGTGATTGGGTATGCACCCAAAGCAATTTTTATGGAATATGGAATTAATGATTTAGGCTATTGTCGAGGGAATGCAAAGTTGTTTGCGTCGCAGTATAAAGAGCAAGTATCTAAGCTAAAAAAAGCATTACCACGTACAAAAATATATATCAATTCACTTACTCCGATTGCAATATGGGCGCAAGAAAAAAATCAAGTTTATACCTATGTTGATGAATTTAATGAAGCCTTACAACAAATGTGTAAAGAGTTGGACGTATCATATATCGATAATACAAAACTAATAAATTTTAATGGAGATGTGTATGAGTTTGATGGTGTACATCCGCATTACCCATATTATCCAATTTGGCTTGAGCATATGTTAGAAACTGCAGGTTATTAGGAGGGTGTACTATGAATAAAAGAAACATAATATATACTTTATGTTTGCTGGGGTGTGTATTTGCTTGTGCTTTGCCGTTTCTTCGCGCAGATAAAGATGTTTCCTTTGTGACACTACAAAAAGAAATACATGAACTTGCAAATTCGCAAGAATTAAAAGAAGAGGATCGTAGTTATATACGGAAACAATTTGAATTAAATGATAGCGACTATCAAAATGCAATTTGTTTTGGACCTATCTCTGCCATGGAAGTAAATACACTAATGGCAGTAGAATGTACAAGTGAACAAAAAGAATATATACAAAAACAAATGAAAAATAAAGTAGATAAACAATATAAGAGCTTTGCCAATTATGCACCAAGGCAAGCTAATCTATTAAAAGATGCACGCATATTTGAGAAAGGAGATTACATCTTTCTAATCATACACAAAAATGATCAAGTGTTGCAATCCAAGATAGAGTCATTATTTTAGAAAGGAGAGGTGTGTATGTCATTCAGCAGTGTAGAATTTATTTTTATGTTTTTACCGATTGTGTTGTTGTTATATATATGTACACCTTTCAAATATAAAAACGTTGTATTATTAATCTCAAGTCTTTTCTTCTATGCTTGGGGTAATGTGTATCACGTATGCATTCTTTTTCTATTGATTCTATTAAACTTCATATGTGCGATGTATATCGAAAAAGAAGAGGGAGCAATACGTAAACGGCGCTTATTAGAGGCAATCATTCTGAATGTCGCTGTTTTGGTATATTTTAAATATTATGGATTCGTACTAGAGACAGTATTTGCGTGGATTCCACAACCCCCTTCATATACATTATTTGAAATACCGCTAGGAATTTCTTTCTTTACATTTTCTGCGCTCGCATATTTGATTGATGTATATCACAATGTTGTTAAGGCGGAACGTAATGTTATAACATTTGCATTGTTTATTTCTTTTTTTCCAAAATTGATTATGGGACCTATTGAACGTTTTGATATAATGAAAAAACAAATAGAACATCATCCATTAAAAGTAGAGCTCTTTGAGCAAGGATGTATTACATTTATGTTTGGACTTGCCCAAAAACTCATTCTTGCTAATACAATGGGAAGTATTTGGACAATGTGTTATAGTAGTGAAACGCTATCTATGAGTGCTGCATGGTTAGGGGTATTGGCCTTTACATTTCAAATTTATTTTGATTTTCAAGGATACACACAAATGGCGATTGGACTAGGGAAGATGTTTGGTTTCCATTTATCACAAAACTTCAACTATCCTTATATTGCAACAAGTGTTACCGATTTTTGGAGACGTTGGCATATTACATTAAGTAGCTGGTTCAAAGATTATATCTATATTCCATTAGGTGGAAATCGTACCTTTTTTGAGAAGGTATTAAGAAATCTGATGGTCGTATGGCTGCTTACTGGTATTTGGCATGGTGCGAATTGGACGTTTATTCTATGGGGTTTATATTATGGTATAGTGTTAATTATAGAAAAATATATACTTGATGAAAAACTTGAAAAACTGCCCACTTTCTTGCGTTGGATTATGACTATGTTAGTGGTCATGGTAGGGTGGATATTTTTTGCATCAAATACAATTGGAGAAGCATTTGGTTATATTGGTAATTTGTTGATGGTAAGAGGGAATGGATTTGTGGATACAAATACAATTACGATTCTATCAGAGAATTTCCTTTATTTTGTTGTAGCTGGTATTGCATGTACACCGTTATTAAACAAAGTATATGTCCAAATGAAACTATTATTAAAAGAGCAAATGTGGTATATGAAACCGATTCTTACGGCTTGTTTCTTTATGATTTTGTTGGCATTTTTAATATCTAATACATATCAAGCATTTTTATATTTCAAATTTTAAGGAGGGTTTTTATGAAAGAAATTAAAAACATATTGAGTAAGAGTGGAAGCTCTATAATATTTGTATTGTTTTTAATTGTTTTTTCATTGGCTTTTTTACTTGTTCCAGCTCAAGAAACCTCAACTACTGAAAATCGTCCTTTACAACAAAAACCCAAAGTAACTATTTCATCCGTTTTAGAAGGTAACTATCAGGAAGATATGAGTAGTTATTTAAGTGATCAATTTTTGTTGCGAAGCTCATTGGTGAAAATACATACGAATTTAGAACATCAACTAGGAAAAAGTGAAATTAATGGTGTCTATATAGGTGAAGATGATGAATTGTTTCAAGAGAGTGTTGTACCAGATAAAGATATGATTAAACAAAAGCTAGATACCATCAATGCGTTTGTACAGAATCAAAAAGATATTCGTATAAGTATGATATTAGCACCCAATAAAGCAACTATATTAGAAGATAAATTACCTTCTAATATTCCAGGTCAAAATCAACAACGTACGATGGAATCCTTCCATGATGGACTTGACAAGAGTATTCAATATGTAAATGTTACTAGTGCACTTTCAAAACATAAAAAGGAAGGATTGTATTATCGCAGTGATCATCATTGGACAAATAAGGGGGCATATGTTGCATTCAACACATGGAAACAAGTAGTTCTCCCTGATGAAGCTTTATTTACATATGAAACCTATTGCGTAAATGGATCCTTCTATGGAACTTTAGCGAACACTAGTGGGTATTTTCGAGGAAAAGGAGATTGCGTAGAAATAGTAACTTCCAAAGAAGATCCCAAGTATGTTGTAAAATATGCACAAAACCAAACTTCTACAACCACTATTTTCGATGCTCAGAAAGCAGATTCAACCAATCCATATGAAGTATTTCTATCTGGCAACCAACCCTTGATTGATATTTCCACAACAGTAGAAAACCAACGCCATCTATTATTGATAAAAGATAGTTATGCCAACAGTTTTCTTTCCTATCTTTTGCCATACTATAACCAAATTACAATTGTAGATCCACGTTACTATTACGAAGATTTATCTCAACTTATAAAGGATCGTTCAATCAGTGATATTTTGTTTTTGTATAATGCGAATACATTCTTTTCTGATACATCGTTACAAAGCTTATTGAAAGATACTCAGGAAGCAGGGTGATAAAGTGGAACAAAAAGACACGTTATATCACATGGTGTATGAACACTTAAAGCATGATATATTGCAGTCAAAGTTTAAAGCAGGAGAAAAACTGCCATCTTTAAAAGATTTATGCGAATACTATCAAGTTGGCAGAAACACAATGCGTTATGCAATACATCTACTTGAAGAGATAGGATTTGTTATGCCAGCACAGGGATCTAATCATATTGTTATATATAACATTGATGATTTTGAATACAATCGTGCATATCGTCTTA
>JAVWJF010000038.1:0-13731 GCA_036639195.1 Longicatena sp. | reverse complement strand
AAAAGTTAAGATAAAAAAATAGAGTCCTTAATGGGCTCTATTTATATGCTTGAAAATCTTTGATAAATGTTTCTGTGCCACTTTCTGTAAGTGGGTGAGCAAGTGATTTCATATATAAATCATATGGAATTGCAGCATAATCAATATGTAGGTTTGCCAATTGTTCTAAGTGGTGAAGGTGCTTAATAGAAGCCCCTACGAGCTTTGTCTTATATCCTTTCGCAACAATCAAATCTTGAATATCTGCGATTATTGATAAAGCATCCACACCAATTTCTTCATTTCTACCGATAAAGAAAAAGATATAATCACACCCTGCATTGATTGCGGCAAGTGCCTGAGACATATTAAATACGAGTGTTAATGCAGTAGATACACCTTGTTTAGACAATGTGTTTGTTAAACGTAAACCATCTTTTGAGAAATTGATTTTGATAACGATGTTAGGGTTTTTCGCAAGAAATGCTTGTGCTTGCGCTAACATTTCTTCATAGGTACCAATGACTTCTGCACTTAGAAAAGGCACTTCATAATGTTGAACTTTTTGAATGAAATCTTGAATTGAGATTTCTTCTTTTTTATACATACTTGTATTTGCGGTAATTCCACATGCTCCTAAAGATAAAGCATCTTCGATATGTGAAATGTTCGCATCATCAATGAGATATAACATATACATCCCTCCTAGCATAACTATACCAAAAAAGAAGAAGAGAAAGTTCTTCTACCGTGAGAGCTTTCTACCTCAATGAAGCGGTAAAATATACACACTGTTCTTTTTTTCCTTAATGATATGGAAACAGACTCATTCTTTATCCATCACTTTCTTGGCAATTGTTTATTATAATGAGTATGTAAAAGAATGAGGAGGTATTGTATGTTTCATTATTATCAACCAACAAAGTTACATTTTGGTGCAGGCATCTTAGAAGAACTAGGGAATGCTTGTAAACAGTATGGAAGCAAATGTCTTTTGGTAACGACGCCAGATGAACCGCTTCAACCATTGTATAAAAGAGTAAAAGGATTATTAAGTGATGCTGGAATTGATGTAATACATTTTGATCAAGTAGCACCAAATCCAACCGTTGAAATTGTAGAACAAGGTCGTGAGGTTTTACGTCAACACACATTTGATTTTGTCCTTGCTTTAGGTGGAGGAAGTTCTATTGATACTGCGAAAGCAATCGCATTTACCAATGGAATTGAAACCCTTAATTGGGATGATTTATTTGCATTTGATTCCCCATTTGGTTCTTATCCATCTTATAGTGATAAGCATTTACCACTTTTGAGTATACCAACGACTTCAGGTACAGGTTCTCAAGTAACACAAGCAGCGGTGATTACGAAGGGGAAAGAAAAGTTAACATTCTTCCATAGTGATAACTTCTCGAAAGAATGTTTTATTGATCCTGAATTGATGACAACTCTTCCAAGAAGAATGAGTGCCGCAACAGGTTTTGATGCTTTCACACACGCATTTGAAAGTTATATCAATGCACGTGCATCACACTATAGTGAAATGGATTCTTTGGAGGCAATGAAACTTGTTATTGATACATTGCCAAACGTATTAGAGGATCTAGGGAATGTAGAATATCGTACAACCATGTGTCTTGCGGATACATTAGCTGGACGTGCTTTAGCAAATTCAGGTGCTAGTGCACCACATCCATTATCTGAAATCATTGGTGGTATTTGTCATATTACACATGGTGAAGCACTTGCTGTTGTTTTCCCTCCATTTATAAAACAAATGGATACAAAGTATCATGATAAATTTCAAAAGGTTGCACAATTATTTGGAAAAGAAGATCTTTATGAAGCCATGGTTTCCTTCTTGAAAACCATTGGATTGTATAAAACACTTGTTGATTGTGGTGTTGATGAAGAAAGTTTCCAAGAAATCCTAGCGTGTCCTGTTCTTGACCATCTTCCATTTGGGACAAGAGAGGAATTAGAAGCTATCTTAAAAGAGGCTTATGGAAAATAATATCCGTGTTATCGGTTTAGATTTAGATGGCACGCTGTTACAAAGAGATAGAACAATAAGCGAAGAAAACAAAAAAGCAATTAGGGAATGTTTAGATAAAGGTATCCAGGTGTATTTGGTAACAGGGAGACCGTATTGTTTCGCGAAAATGATTGCTCACTTAGTCGATGATCGTATCAAAGTAATAGCTGGAAATGGTGGTATATACGAGATAGGGAATCGTTGTATCGAAACAGCTATTGATGCAGAGGCCTTAAAAGAAATTGTATCCGTACTACAAAAGTATCAGATGCATGCATTTCTCAAAGGAAAACATTTCATTTACACACAGGAATCCTATGATGAACGGTTTTTATACGATCATATGAACGAGTGTTTTCAAGATGATTATAAAATAAAGTCCTATACGCAAATACCATGGGATGAACTTGCGGTCGTTGCGAAGGATGTTTTAAAGATATTGGTCTATCATAAAGAAGAACATCTTCTTGAACAAGCAAGAAATGAAATAGAATGTATAGAGAATTGTGAAATAACAGATTATCAAAAAATCAGCTTTGATATTACTGCTAAAGGGATACATAAAGGAAACATCATAAGAACAGTCTTAAAAGAAAACGGATTTACAAAAGATAACTTCATGGCAATAGGAGATGGGAATAATGATATTCCTATGTTTGAAGAAGCTAGTATTGCTGTTGCGATGGGAAATGCAACAGAAGAAGTAAAGAAACATAGTAGTTATGTAACAGCGCATTATCTAGAAGATGGCGTGAGTAAAGCAATAAAGAAATTCATAAAGGAAGTGGACATATAAGCATCCACTTCTTTTGCTTTTTATTAATAAAAGAGGTACTTGTGATGGAGTAAGTTGATTATTCTTTGATACTTCGTTTAAAGTAAAGTATGAAAAAACGAGTTCTTAACTCGTTTTCTTTACCCTATTTGTTTAGGCACTTTTCTTGTTCTTAGTGATATATGAGATTGTTTGAATAATAATCAATAAAGATAAGAAGCTAAATAAGGATATAAATATACTATTTGTAATGACTCCTGAGGCAATGACCACAGAACCATCTAATACAAATAGGATAACACTAATCTTTAGAAACTTGAATACATGTTGTACTAGTAAAGCAATTACATCTGTTCCTCCTGTTGCACATGCATGATTCAAGGCAATACCAATGGCACTACCTACAAGTACTCCTCCTAATATCCCAGCAACGATAAGTTCTAGTATAGGATGAATATCCTTTAAGAATGCAGTGGTATGGATATTAGGAATGAGTTGCATAAAGAGTGGTGTTACTAGAGTGATATATAGTGTTTTAATACCAAAGCTTTTTCCAAGAACAATTGTGCTTAGAACGAGCAATGGAATGGATATACAAAGTGACATTGTGGAAACAGGAATTCCAATGATCGTAGAACATACTAAGGATAATCCTGTAATTCCTCCTGGAGCAAGTCCTGTTGATGTGAAAAAGAAATTAACGGCAACCGCCGTTATAGCAGCAGCGAATGTAATCCATGCATAATCTATGACAAAGGCACGGATCTTGTCTTTTGTAAAAGAACTCTCGATGGGAGAGTCCTTTATAGGATTATAGTCCAAATTTTTCTGCTGCTGCATCGATTGCAACTCTACATTCTTTAACACCTGCAGCTGCTCCATCAGGATGTTTGAAAATGGCAGAAGATAATACGATTACATCTGGATTACATTCAATTAATTTATCCATGTTATCACTACGTAAACCACCATCTACAGCAAGTTCACATCTTGGATTTTTCTCATCAATCATTTTACGTGCTCTTTGTACTAAATCAATTGCACTTTTTCTCCAACCCCAGTTGTCTTTTCCATCGGTTTCATCAACACCGTGTGTTACGATATGTAAACGATCGATATCATAAATACTTTCTTCTACAAAGCAAAGTGGTGTGTAGCATCCCAAAGTTAATCCAACTTTCAAGTTGTGTTCACGGCACCAGTTAATAATATAAGCAAGTTGTGCACCGATGAAATGTTCTGCAGGGATAATTAACATATTCGCTCCTGCTTCTGCAATTTGTTCGATGAACATACGATCCATACTTACTGTATAAATATGACATTCAATATCTTTATCTGTTTCTGGACGGATACCAGCAATGATTTGGTGACCTCCCATAAGCTTCATATTTTGAAGGTCATGCATATCAGCAGCATCTGAGTGAATATAATCAACTCCTGCGTCACTTACCTCTTTTACTAAATCTGCAATTCTTCCATAATTTACATGTGCTAAACCAGCGGCAATTTTTATGTGTTTCATACGTTAGTCCTCCTCTATCTCGCACCCTTATTGTACGCTTTTATAAGGGGCTTGCGCAAGATATCCCTCAATGTAACATTATCCATATCAATAAGGTAAATAATCAACATTCGCGTAACCAATTACCACAATTAAAAGGTAACGCTTTTTCTTATGAAAGCATTGTAATAACCATCATAATTGTATAAGATAAAGATATAAATTTAGGAGGTAATGAAAATGTTCGGATTTAAGAAGAAAGCAGCATCAAGAAATGAACTTTTAGCGGTTGTGGATGGTACATTAATATCCATTGAAGATGTAAAGGATCCTGTATTCTCACAGAAAATGATGGGGGATGGGTTTGCGATAGAATCAACGAGTGATACAATTTACGCATGTGCGGATGCCAAAGTAACGATGTTATTTCCAAGTAATCATGCGATTGGTTTAGAATTGGAAAATGGTATGGAAATCTTAATCCATGTGGGTATCGATACTGTGAATGAGAATGGAAAAGGTTTCTCTTGTATGTGTAGCCAAGGTGATATGGTAAAAGAAGGACAACCTTTACTAGCTATGGATCGTGCATATTTATTAGAAAAAGGATACGACTTAACTGTCATTGTTATCTTTACAAATAAGGATTCTTATAAAGAGTTTGAAAAAGAAAGTGTTACAAAAGTAACAGGTGGAGAAGATGTTGTCGTAACATACACTGTATAAAAAAGGGCATTGCAACTAGGTGTGCAATGCCGCTTTAGAATTTAAGGGATCATTTTTCAATTTATAGAGTTCTTTTATCGCATCTTGTAGATGATGGATATCATAATCACGCAATAAGGAATTTACTTG
Source organism: Longicatena sp. (assembly GCA_036639195.1). GTDB lineage: Bacteria > Bacillota_I > Bacilli_A > Erysipelotrichales > Erysipelotrichaceae > JAVWJF01. Next base: position 8,580 of record JAVWJF010000038.1, on the reverse strand, counting down.
AATACAAACAATGTTTGCTTTTAGGTTTAATTCAATTGTGGTAATAATCAAATCGATATCATCTAGTTTTTTCTCATAAATGGAGAAAAAGGATTCTTGGGATACAATGTGAACTTCGGGTATTTGTGCGCTAATCTTTTCTTGAAGTAGATTTCCTGCACCATTTCCACTATGTGCTACGAGTATAGTGTTCAAAGGCTTCTTCATTCGTTCGATAGAGCCAGCAAGGTGAAGTGCTAAATATCCGATTTCATCTTTGCTAATGGTACAGTGGAAATGTTCTTCCATGAAATGCATGCTTTTCTTTGTAATTTCAAAGGTATTTGCATAAAGGTTAAGTATTTCTGGTAATAATGGATTTTCATTAGGAATACCATGGCGAAAGCGCATGATTGCTGGACACATATGGGTATAGATAGCAGTACGAAGCTTATCATCTTTATTAAATGGAAGCTGTAAGGTTTCACTCCATGTATGTAATAAGCGATCGGTTAATTGCTTCGCTTCTTCTTTTTCTTTGATGTTGAAATTATCACTGCTTTGTAGTGCTAGAAAATATACTTGTAAGTAACGAATTTCCATTTCTGGAAATTTGATATTGTAATGATTACCTAATCGATCACAAAGTGCTCTTGTTTCTTCGTAAAAAGGTTCGCCTTTTAGTTCTGTTAAGAAGTCATCAGAAAGATGTACATAATGTTTGTCTTGGATACGAAGATACGTAACAAACATACGAAGAAGAGCTGGGATAAGGGATTGAAAGGTAAGCGATTCAATGTAGCGGTTATTTGAAGAGAGTACACAACGCATGAAATCATGGATTTCATCATCACTTACTTCAAGTCCTGGAAATACCAAAGTTCCATCACATGCATGATGCTCATTTCGGATAATGTCTAGAAATAGCTGATACCCATTATCTCTTAACATTAATTCTAATAAGAAACTACGAATATGGCGTTCCTTTCCTTCCAGTATAAGCCCGTTGTTGTTTTTACGGTGGAGTTGCAAAGTGTACGTCGTTAATAAATCATCCAGAGATAAAATATCTTTATGGATGGTTGCTCGAGATACAAATAGCTGTTGACTTAATTCATATATTCGACAGTTATCATAGGAACAAAGTTGCATACCAATGAAAATCTTTCGAGATTGTGGAGAATAGTCCACCATGGTATTATTCTTCTCATTGATTTTTTCCATTACATGTAGCTTTGCGCTTTTAGAACCTTCGATAAGGATACCTACTCCGGTTTTCTTAATCAGTGAAAGTTGATTTTCTTCCAACCATTCACCAACAAGTTGTAGGTCATTACGTATCGTTTTATTTGATACTTGAAGCACTTCACTTATCTTATCGATTGTTATATAAGAATCTTGTTTTAAAAGAGCATCTACAATTTTTATCACTCGTTTATTTAACATTGGCATCCTCTTCTTTCTAAAGAAACTATACGAGGGAAGTAGAATCTTGTCAAGAGTACATACCATAGGAATCAACTTATAGGAGGTTATTATGAATAAAGAAAAACTTTTTAAAGTAAAAGAACAAATGTTGCAAGATATAGAAAAATTAGTTGCGATAGCATCATTACCAGACGAAAATAGCAAAACTGATAATGCACCATTTGGAAAAGATATTAGAACATGTTTTGATGTATTTAAGGAAATTGCAGAAGATAAAGGATTTTGTGTAGAAGATGATCAAGGATATGCGATGAGCGCAAGCATTGGCGAGCAAGAAGAATATATTGGAGTCCTTGGACATTTGGATGTTGTAGAGGCTGGAGAGGAAGCTTTATGGGATACTCATCCTTTTCAAATGGTAGAAAAAGATGGCGTTCTTTATGGAAGAGGAGTGAACGACGATAAGGGACCACTTATTGCGGCACTTTATGCTGCTTGGTTGATTAAAGAAGAGCAACTTCCTTTACGTTATGCGATACGTATTATCGCAGGTGGCGCTGAAGAAACTACTTGGGAGTGCATGGAACATTATTTTCAATCACATAAACAACCTGTTTATGGGTTTTCACCAGATGGAAATTTTCCTATTGTAAATGGTGAAAAAGGAATCTTACAAATACGATTTACCTTTCCAATCACCAAGGATATAGAAATTCATGCAAGAGAGAGATACAACTATGTGTGTGATGAACTACAAATAAAATATCAAGGAGACACAAAAACTTATAAGGGTAAACGTGCTCTTTCAAGAAATCCTCAGCGAGGAGAAAATGCAATTTTTGCATTTGCCCATGACTATAAGACACAACAGATGAACAGTGGTGCACAATCATGTATGGATATGATACATGATGTATTCTTGGATGATTTTTATGGAGAGAAAAGCGGGTTATATAGTGAGGATACAGAAATGGGGACAACATCTGTTTGCCCTATGTCTTTGACATGTGATGATTCTTTATTCGAATTATGTGTGGATGTTCGTTATGTAAAATCAACGAGTTATGAAAAGATTTGGAAACGTCTACAAGAGATAGCCGCTACGTATGGAGCAACACTAGAGTGTATAAAACATAAACGTTTATTGTTTGTGGAAGAAGATAGTCCTCTTATTAGGGGATTGAAAAATGCCTATGAGCGTGTGATGCATGAAGAACCTGAGGTACTTACCAAAGGTGGTGCTTCTTATGCAAGGGTGTTGGATCGTGGAATTGCATTTGGAGCTACCTTTCCAGATGAAGATCCAAAACCACATATGCCAAATGAATGCATGCCAATCGATTCATTATTAAAGGCATGTGAAATTTATTATGAAGCATTGTGTGAACTAGCATTAAAATAAATTGATTAAATTTTACCACATTGATACAGTAATGTACTCATTCATTCCTACCTAGCTTTGCCTTTCTTTGATGCTAAAATGAAAGCGTAAACAAAAAGGAGGATACGTTATGAAACACATTCAGGCAAAGCTTCAAACATTTGCCGGGGCAATGATGGTACCAATTATTTTGTTAGTTTTGGTTGGTTTCTTTGTAGGTATAGGTAGTGCATTTACGAACTATATTTTACCTGAAGGAAATATCTTGTACAACCTATTTACCATGATCACGAACTTGGGATTCATGTTCATGAACAACTTACAATTATGGTTTGCGGTAGCTATTGCCTTCACACTTGCCAAGAAGGAAAAAGGTTGGGCAGCATTCGCTGGACTCATCATGTTCTTCTGCTTCATTAGGGGTATTGAAGGTTGGGCAGCATTAGATGGGTGGAACGCAGAAACCACAACGGTAGAAGCACTTGTAAAGAGTGGTTATACAGAACAAGCTGCATTAAACTTTAACGCATTATGGAGTTCTTCATTAGGGATTTATTCTTACAATATGGGGATCTTCTCAGGTATTGTGACAGGGTTATTAACTGCAGCTATTCACAATAAGTTTGTAGATACAAAACTTCCAGCGATGTTCGCATTCTTTGCAGGGACAAAGATGGTCATCATCATGGTTACATTGATTTCAATTCCAGTAGCAATCGGCTTCTATTATATTTGGCCATTTATTGCTGGTGGATTACAGAACATTACTACATTTATTCGCTCTAGTGGACTCTTTGGAACCTTTGTGTTTGGAACATTAGATAAGATGTTATTGCCATTTGGTATTCACCATTTGATCGCATTCCCAATTGAATATACTAAAGTTGGTGGTACGATGATGATCGATGGCGTTATGTATGAAGGTGTTAAAAACATTATGAATGGGCAGGCTGCAAGTGCAGATGCTACAGGATACCTTGTAAGAAACTTTACAAATGGACGTTTATTATTCCAATTAGCTGGACTTCCAGGTGCTTCTTTTGCGATTTATCGTTGTGCGAAAAAAGAAAATCGTAAAAAAGTTGCGGCTCTATTGATACCATCTGTATTTACATTAGCAATGGTTGGTATATCAGAACCAATTGAGTATACATTCTTATTCGTTGCGCCAGCATTGTATTGGTTGGTGTATGCACCATTATGTGGATTATGTTATGTAGTTGCAGAACTTACGAATATTTCTATCAATGGTACAGCATTATTCTTCATGATTCCAAACTTGTTTCAACCACAGAAAGTACATGCACTACATGCATTGTGGTTGTTGCCAGTAACATTTATTGTATATTACTTTGCATTTAAAGTATGTATCTTAAAATTCAATTTAAAAACACCAGGTCGTGGAGATGACAATGATGACATTAAATTGATGAGCAAGAAAGAATATAATGAATTAAAAAATAGTGAAACAGGAAATTCTTTTGAAGCTCGTATTATTGAAGCCCTTGGTGGAAAAGATAATATTGAAACAGTAACTTGTTGTGCAAGTAGATTGCGTGTTACTGTAAAAGATGACAGCCTTGTTGCATCAGATGATAATTGGAAAAATTATTTAGAAGCAATGGGTGTTGTAAGAGGTAAAAACTCCATTCAAGTAATTTATGGAGTACGTGTTGGTAACATTACAACAGCTGTAAAAGATCTATTACATTTAGATTAAACAAACAGAAGGAATGCCACATTTCAAAATGGAGGTTATCATGAAAAAAAGAGAGATTGTAAAACAGAAAAATAAATTAAAGACAATGAATAACTTTAAATATTTGAATTATGCAAAGAATGCATGTATCATTATGATTGTTTTATTCCTTGTCTATGTTGGAAGCTTAGCAAATGTTGGGAACACTTCTATGGAGTTGTTGTTAACGAGCAATCCAATCGTAATCACAGGATTTATCATCTGTGGTGCGAACTTATATATTTGGTATGTACTAAAATGGTTCATCAAAGATATTCATAAGTTAGAACATATAGAAAGTGCACGTATAAATATTATCGTAATGATCATTGCACAATTTATATTGATGAACTTTATCTCTGCAATTCTCATGATTCTCTCCTTAGTGAAATATTTTCAATGGAATCAATTCTCATGGAAAAAGGCACTAAAGGAAATAAAGAAAGAAGGACAATTGGTTGTCTTAGTAGTAAGTATCGTTGTTCTAATTATGTTTATTTCACTTGTGTTTGGAATCTATTTCTCAGTGCGATAATTCGTATGTAATCATATTATAAAAATATGCCACCTCACTTAGAGATGACATATTTTTTCTATACTTATAATCACGATAGTATGTAAGTTTTAAAAGGGTTTATTTTAAGTTCTTTATATAATCGCTAATTTCTTGATCTTTGCAGTTTGGATAAAAGTATTCTGCAAAATGTTTTCCAGCTATTGTTTCTTTTAAGAAGTCTTGGTCTATTTCTTTTAGAATTTGGATCAAAGGTTTGTGTGTAACGAGTTTTACAGAATCAAGAATCTTCTTGTTTCTTTGTTCTGGTTCTCTTCTCTCTTTCGGGTATCCACCACCAAATGGTTCACTGAATAGTTTTGAGAAAGTATCTTTTAAATTAATTTCAGCGCCCCATCCAAAACCTTGAGCAAATGGCATCGCGATAGCATTTCCATCGTTTACTTGACCAAATAGATATGCATCAAGACCATTTGTAACATGTCCACAAAGAACATTAGGGAAGGAGTTACAGGCTAACATTGCACCTTGTCCTGTACCACAACCAGTAATTACAAAATCAACTGCCTTTGTAGTAAGAAGAATACTTGCTAATAGACCATTTTTTACATACGTCAGTTGAGCCTCATCCTCAGCTGAGTACATTCCATAATTGTATACCGTATGGCCTGCTTTTTTTGCTTCTTCATTTAATACTTCAAAGATAACAGAATTTTTTGATGCTTGTGAATTTTCATTTATAAGTGCTATTTTCATAGGTTCCTCCATTATTCATTTCCTGGCTGTTTTCCAATATAAGCCAAGATACCACCATCTACATATAAAACATGTCCATTTACAAAATCACTAGCATTACTTGATAAGAATACGGCTGGTCCTACTAGATCATCTGTTGTACCCCAACGTGCTGCAGGAGTTTTAGAAATGATAAAAGTGTTGAATGGATGTCCACTTTCTCTAAGTGGTGCTGTTTGAGGGGTTTCAATATACCCTGGACCAAGTCCATTGCATTGGATATTATATTCTCCATATTCAGAAGCAATGTTTTTGGTAAGCATTTTTAAACCACCTTTTGCGGCAGCATAAGCACTTACGGTTTCTCTTCCAAGTTCTGACATCATAGAACAGATATTAATGATCTTTCCTTGTCCTTTTTCAATCATACCTGGGATAACAGCTTTTGACATAATAAATGGAGCATTTAAATCTACATCGATTACCTGACGGAAATCTTTCGCACTCATTTCTAACATAGGAATACGTTTGATAATTCCTGCATTGTTCACAAGAATATCGATGATACCAACATCTTCTTTGATTTGTTTGATCATTGCTTGTACTGCATCTTCATTGGTTACATCACATACATATCCATAAGCTTTTATTCCATTTTCTTGATATGCGGAAATACCTTTGTTAACTAAGTCTTGATTGATATCGTTAAATACGATAGTAGCGCCTGCTTTTGCTAAACCACTTGCAATTGCAAATCCAATTCCATAAGATGCGCCAGTCACTAAAGCAATCTTTCCCTCAAGGGAAAAACTATTTATATTAAATGTACTCATAGTATTACCTTCTTTCTTTATCGTTGTACTCTTCCAGAGCCATCACCGTTTACTAGTTGTTCCACTTCATGCACTCGTACAAGATTATAATCACCTTCGATGCTATGCTTTAGACAAGAGGCTGCAACTGCAAACTCTATACAATCTTGTGGAGCTTTCTTTTTCAGCATAGAATAAATCAATCCTGCACCGAAGGAATCCCCACCACCTACTCGATCTACGATATGTAGAGGATAGGTTTTTGAAAAATATGCTTGGTTATCCATATATAGCATAGCAGCCCAATTGTTATCGGATGCTGAGATACTCTCTCGTAAGGTAATGGCAACTGCTTTAAAGTGAAAACGTTCGCTAAGTTGTTTTGCGACTTGAATATAGCCATCATGATGAAGAACACCACTTGTAATATCACTATCTGCCGCATGAATACCAAACACTTTTTCTGAGTCTTCTTCATTTGCGATACAGATATCGACATAAGGCATAATTTCACTCATAACTGCCTCAGCTTTTTCACTGCTCCATAGTTTCTTTCTAAAATTCAAATCACAAGATATCATCAATCCTTGTTCTTTTGCCGCAATACATGCTTCTTTGGTGAGTTGTGCAATGGTATCACTCAATGCTGGGGTAATACCAGTAAAATGGAACCAATCGGCACCATCAAAGATTTCAAACCAATTGAAATCTTTAGAACTCGCTTCTGAAATAGAAGAATGTGCTCGATCATAAATGACCTGACTCGCACGTTGACTGGCACCTTTTTCTAAGTAATAGATGCCAACGCGTTCTCCACCACGCGCGATATGTTTCGTATCAACTCCATATTTACGTAAGGAATTGATAGCACTTTGAGCAACATCATTTTCAGGAAGTTTTGTGACAAAACTAGCATCCATACCAAAGTTTGCTAATGAAACTGCAACGTTTGCTTCACCACCACCGAAGGTGGCTTCTAACTCATGCGCTTGTAAAAAACGTTCATATCCATGAGGTGCTAAACGTAACATCACCTCTCCAAATGTAACAATCTTCATAGTACCTCCTACATTTTCACATCTGGATTGATTAAATGGATACCAAATCCAGCAATCTCTAAATCCAGATATGCAAAGTTAATAAGTTGTGTTTGTTTATTGCGTGTGATACTTTCTTGTATTGCTTGTATACCTTTTTTGCTAAGTTGATATAGAGCTTTATTTGGATAGGGAGTAAATATTGCGATATGGCCGTGTTCTCCTTTTCCTTTTCCATGTAAAACTTCAAAGCCTTTTCCAGCAAAGTTTGATTTAGGCTTTTTGTAATATGTGAAATCAAATAGTTCACATAAGAGCTTTGCTGTACGTTGCGATTCTTCGCTATCGCTTGAATTGATACCTAAATGGATTAATTCAAAGCCAAGCATATGTTTGATTGCATGTTTTGATAGTTGTTGAATTTTATCCCAATCTTTTTCTTGCAGAGCATCGTTTGGTAGCATAAAGCTTCCACCGATAGCTAATACATTTGGTAGTGATAAATATTCATGTATGTTTTTTTCGTTAATGCCTCCTGTTGGAATGAATTTTACATGAGGGTAAGGAGCTAATAAATCTTTAAGTTTCTTCGCTCCACCACTGCTTTCAGCAGGGAAGAATTTTACTGTTGTTATACCATAGGATAAGGCGATTTCTAATTCACTTGCACTTGATACCCCAGGGAAGATGGGAACATCGTGTTGTAAACACCAAGTAATAACATCGATATTCAAACCTGGTGTAATAATAAAACGAGCTCCTGCGTTCACTGCATCACTGGCCTGTTCAACTGATAACACTGTGCCAGCCCCAACTAACATGTTTGGTAATTCTTTATGGATAAGAGAAATTGCATCACTTGCAAATTCACTTCGATATGTAATTTCCGCAACATCAATGCCACCTTCCAATAAAGCATTTGCTAAAGGAAGGGTATCTTCTAGTGCATGAATTTT
>JAVWJF010000037.1:7195-13828 GCA_036639195.1 Longicatena sp. | reverse complement strand
ATAAGGGTGAAAATAATGCATTATTATGCGAAAAAAATTGTAATTGTTGCGGTTTCGGTATATTATTATAAGGTTAAAAGGTGGAATAAAAATGAGTGAAAAAGAAAAAATTATAAATATCGCCGTCATTGCCCACGTTGATGCAGGAAAATCTACACTAGTAGATGCCTTCTTACGTCAAAGTGATGTGTTCCGTAGCAACGAAGAAGTCGTTGACTGCGTGATGGATAGCAATGATCTGGAAAGAGAACGTGGAATCACGATCTATTCCAAAAACTGCAGTGTCATCCATGATGGTGTAAAAATCAATATTGTGGATACGCCAGGCCATGCCGACTTCTCTAGTGAAGTAGAGCGTATCATCAAAACCGTAGATACGGTTATCTTATTGGTAGATTCAAGTGAAGGTCCAATGCCTCAGACACGCTTTGTATTAAGTAAGTCTTTGGAGTTAGGACTTCGTCCAATTTTGTTAATTAACAAAATTGATAAGAAAGATGCACGTCCTCAAGAAGTTGTGGATGAAGTCTATGAACTATTCTTAGACTTAAACGCAAGTGATGAACAATTGGATTTCCCAATCCTTTATGGTATCGCAAAACAAGGTATTGTACAATATGATGTAGAAACACCTAGTGATTCTATTGAACCATTGTTTAAGACAATCTTGAACCATTGTGATGTATATCCAGATTTGGATGATGAACCATTACAAGTACAAGTATCTGCACTTGCTTATGATGAATATATCGGTCGTTTAGGAATTGGTAGAATTTATCAAGGTGTGTTACGTGCACAACAAAGCATTGTGGTATGTGATTCCTTTGGAAACAAACGTAATGCTAATACAACACAAATCTTTGTATATCGTGGAATGAATAGAGTTTCTGTAAAAGAAGCACATGCTGGTGATATCATCGTTGTGGCTGGTATCTCTGATATTTCTATAGGAGAGACTTTATGTTTGAAAGACCATGAGCTTCCATTGCCTGGTATCCATATCGAAGAGCCTACATTAAGTATGAACTTTATCGTTAATAAATCTCCATTTGCAGGATTGAGTGGAAAATTCGTAACCAGCCGTAATCTAAAAGATCGTTTGGAAAAAGAATTAGAAGTTAATGTTGGATTGAAAGTAGAACCAACGGATAGCGGAGATTGTTTCAAAGTCAGTGGACGTGGAGAACTTCACATCTCTGTACTATTAGAACAAATGCGCCGTGAAGGTTATGAAGTTGCTGTATCAAAACCAGAAGTTATCTTACATAAAGATAAAGATGGACATACCGTAGAACCAGTAGAAGAAGTTGTCGCAATTGCCCCTGAAGAATACTCAGGATCAATTATTAACAAATTGAATCTACGTAAAGGTACAATGATTGATATGGTAGAAGAAAATGGTTACTGCCGTATTACATATGAAGCACCAACTCGTGGATTGTTAGGATACCGTAGTGAATTCATCAATGATACACGTGGTGAAGGTACATTAGTTCGTAGAATCAATGGATATACAGAATACAAAGGTGATATCCAACAACGTGCAAATGGGGCTATGGTTTCTACTGAAACTGGTGGAGCTATGACATATGCATTATGGAACCTACAAGAAAGAGGTACCCTATTCATCACTCCTCAAACAGAAGTTTACCAAGGAATGATCATCGGTGTATCCGCACGTACAGTTGACTTAGATGTCAATCCATTAAAGAACAAAAAGCTTACCGCAATTCGTTCTTCTGGAAATGACGAAGCAATGCGTTTAACGCCACCTAAGTTGATGACTCTTGAAGAAGCATTAGAATGGATCAATGATGATGAGTTAGTAGAAATCACACCAGATATGATTCGTCTTCGTAAAAAAGGTTTAACACCTCAAGAAAGACGTCAATATTTCCGTGATCGTGTTTCCACAGACGAAATCTAAAGATAAAGAAAAGGATATGTTCTTCCAAGAACATATCCTTTTATGTGCGTTTATCAAACTTTGTCTTACATTTTGGACAAGTGATTGTAATTTCACCTTTCCCTTTTGGAACACGCAGTTCCTGTTTACAACTTGGGCATTTATAATATTTATAGAATTTACGATCACGAAATCTTTTCTTTAAGGAGCGAAAACGACTTGTGATTGGAAACACCATACGTAAAAATTTTGTATTTTCCGCAGATCTTTTGTACGTCTTTCTGCTTAGAATTCGAAACCAACACCAAAACATTAGAATCAAAGATAAATATGTTAGGATCGGTAATCGTAAGAATGAAGACACAATGGTGATCACCAAGTATAATGCTAATAGAAAAAAAGATAACTGATCAGGACCGTATCTCCCTCTCATAAAATTTTGTAACCATCTCATGATAAAATCTCCTTCCATCGGGACTCATTATATCACTTCAATTAAGGAAATTCCATGAGATACGCAAATTTAAGATAGTTTCACACAATCTACCTAAGAAATGCAGTATACACTAAGAAAGCTAAATTTAAAATATTGAGTAACCAAGACAATAACACAACACGTAAATCCAATCCACTTCCCTTTTGATATCCTCTACAAATAACAAACCCAATTACTGGAATTAGCCATACACCAAGATATTTATTCATACTCCAATTCACACTTCCATCTCCCGCAAACTGCATCGGCATATCCATAGGCAAATAAAACAATAAGATGAACGTGGAGACAAGGCTAATTACAAAAGGTAAAAACACCATAAATTTCATATCATAAAGCCTGTTTTTCATTGTTTTTTCTCCTTTGATCAAAACGATAAGATAAAAGTCCAGGTATAAAACACCATAACAATACTCCCATCGCCATACACTCTTTGCTATCTAAAAAGTATCCAAACATCATAACAATCAAACATGGAATCGTACAATTTCCAACCATACGATGTGCATATCGCCAAGTATGCTCATTTTGTAAAGTCCATGGCAATCGCAATCCTAATGTTCTATTATAGCCAATCTTAGGTGAAAGATTTCCAAGTACGCCTACCAACAAAATCAAAAACAAATAAGAATTTCGATCTTCATTCATAGAAGTAGGAGCAATGAAGTAGCTATAACAATACACCACAACCACTATCAACATTGAAAAAGCTGACAAGTAACGATACGTCTTCCATTTTGGACTTCCTTTTTCATAATTTGAAAAAACATCCGCATGATGAAACAGATACCATTGAATCAATAACACCATACCAACAAAAACATAACGTAGCAAATCAAAATAATTAGAAAGTACGCCAAGTACAATCATCACAACCGTGCAAACATTTAATACACTTCTATTCTTCTTCATAACCATTTCCCCTCGCTCTCATACACTCTTGCGTAAAGAACATAAATACAAACTATAGCTTTTCATTTTGTTGTTTAAGTTCTACAGCCTCACTCTTGGTATGTTCAAAAAAACTTAAAAAATCTTGCAGTGTATTTTGTAAGGCCGTTGTATTAATCGAATATACAACAAATTGACCACGTTTTACACAGTCTATTAAATCTGCATTTTTTAATATATCCAAATGTTTGGATATGGCAGGTTTGGACATCTCAAATTCTTTTGAAATATCTCCCGCTGATAGATCCTGTGCTCTTAGAAGTTGTAAAATCTTTCTTCTTGTTGGATCTGATAAAGCCTTAAATACATCTGACATGAAATCGCCTCCTATCAATATTTAACTATTTAGTTAAATATATTATATAACTTTCCAATACAAAGTCAATATATTCTTATGTTATAATGACAGCAGGAAGTGATAAAATGAAACCTAACCAAGATACCGCTGCCATATGTGGATTGTTTTGTGGGACTTGTCCTTGTTATCCAACAAGCTGTCATGGATGTTTATCCGATCATGTTAGAGGAGACTGTGAAACATGCAACAATGGCTTTCGTACTTGCGCAAAACACCATCGAGTAACACGTTGTAGCGAATGTGCAGATATGCCTTGTGAACGCCTTTTAAATTTTAAAAAGTGTCATTATCAAAATGGTATTGGTCACCATGAAGAAGTAATTCATGATCTTACTTTGATGAAAAGCATCGGTATAGATGCATGGGTGCATCAAAAAACGATAGAACATACTTGTCCTCATTGTGGAAAGCTTATCTATTGGTATGACAAAAACAAACATACTTGTAAATAAATCATCTGCGTTGACAAGAAAATAAATTCCTGTTATGATATCCGTGACAAAAACTTCAGGGTCGGGTGAAATTCCCAATCGGCGGTAAACCCCGCGAGCCATGTATGGCAGGAACCGAGTGTAATTCCGGTGGCGACAGTAAAGTCTGGATGAAAGAAGTGTATTTTTTTATGTAATTCCCTAAAGGTTTTGTTGAAAGACCTTTTTTTGTTATAAAAAAGGATATGTGAACGATATGTAGAGGAGGAAAATATCATGTCAGCATATGTTTCAACAAAAAACCGCATGAACATTCATGCAATTACCAAAATCAGTATTCTAGGAGCTTTATCCTTTATTCTGATGATGTTCGAGTTTCCATTACCAATCGCACCAACGTTTTACCAATTAGACTTTAGTGAAGTCGTAGTACTCATTGGTGGATTTGCATTGGGACCATGGGCTGCTGTCTGTATTGAAGGACTTAAGGTTATTTTAAATCTAATGATCAACGGTACTATTACCGCAGGAGTTGGTGAATTTGCGAACTTTCTAATTGGATGTTCCCTTGTTTTACCAGCTGTCATTATCTATCAAAAAGACAAAAGCAAAAAACATGCTCTCATTGGTTTATGCTTAGGTATTGTTCTTATGACCATCGTCGGTGCTATCTTGAATTATTTTGTATTAATTCCAGCCTATACAATGTTCGCAAAAATTCCATTAGATGTCATATTGACAATGGGAAAAGCAGTAAACTCTAACATAGATGGTTTGTTTGCGCTCATTATGATTTGTGTAGTCCCTTTTAATTTGATCAAAGGAATTATGGTCAGTGCTGTGGTGTTTATAGGATATAAGAAAGTATCACCACTATTGAAAAGAATATAAACCCACGTTTCACCTAATAAAACAAGAAAAGTGCCCCTCGGCACTTTTTATTTTGCTTCCTTCTTTTTCTTTGACTTCTTAGCTTCCTCTCTTTCTATTGCATATTGCTCATTTTCCTTCATACGAAATTCCACAATCTCCTTAATAAGTGAGATAGGAATATCTTTTTTATCATCTAAATGAATTGATCCTTTAGTACATACAAAATCTTTTAAACGGTCTTGAAACATACTCACACCAGTATTCGCAGGATAAAAACCAATATGATGTTTTGCCTTCGCAAAATGAACTAGATTAAAGCCACAATATACAAACGTTGGCATCTTCCAACTCATTCTCTCCTCTGCTTCAGGGCAAACTTCTTTGATAGTTGTATATAGAAGTTGCATACGTTTCGCATCTTCCTGTGAAAACTGAGCAATATACTCATTGATTGTATTTATCTCCATAGATACTCTCCTTTATAATGTTTCGTATATACAAGAAATTCCATTAAATTATTTCCTATATCTGTACTGCAAAGTGAATTTGTAAGTTACTTTCTATAAAGCCTATAGCCCAACTATCAATAAGTTTTCCAAAATAGTTAAATGCTTCTGGTAATACTATATTTTTACTTTCACCTGCTAATACTTCAAAAAAATCCTGCATTGCTAATTCCTCCAGTATAAATATGTTCTATTACAAATTCTAATTTCTGCCTTCATTGCTTTCTCACTAATTTCACGATGGATTCAACATGTTCCGTAAAGGGAAACATGTCCACAAGTTGCATAGTCCCTTCTGTTTGATATCCCATCTTTTGAAAGAGTTTTATATCTTGAATTTGCGTTTCAGGGTTACAAGAAATATATAATACTTCTTTTACTTTTAACATTGCCACACTTTGAATAAATGCCTCACTGCTTCCACTTCTTGGAGGATCCATAATAACAACATCTAACTTCTCTCTCTTAGCTGCCATCTTTTGCATATACTTCCCCGCATCATCGCATTGGAAATGTATATTATGAATTGCATTCAGTTTTGCATTTACTTTCGCATCCGCAATGGCATCCTTATTAATTTCGACACCAATCACTTCTTTTGCAAATCGAGAAGCATACATGCCAATCGTTCCAATCCCGCAATACGCATCTAATACTTTCTCATTTCCTTGTAAATGCAAACGTTCGATGGCCATTTTGTAAAGAACTTCGGTTTGTTCATGATTGATTTGATAAAATGATTTTGCGGAAATACGATAGGTACAACCACATAAGGTATCCTCTATATACCCTTGTCCATAAAGTACGCGTTCTTCATTTCCAAGCACAACACTTGTTTTTCTAGAGTTTACATTTTGAATAATGGTGGTAATTTCTGGATGCTCCTTAAGTAAAGCTTGTATGAAATTCTTACGTGCTGGAAACACGTTGGATTGAACAACTAAAACTACCATAATTTGTTTACTTACTTTTCCATAACGAATCAACACATGTCTTAACATACCACTTCGTTTGTCTTCATTATATAATTCCACTCGAAATTTCTCTAACAAGCGAGTGATCGTCTGTATAATTTCATCACATATGGATGGGTGTAAATGACAATCTTTATA
>JAVWJF010000037.1:1760-7185 GCA_036639195.1 Longicatena sp. | reverse complement strand
CGTTGCTTATCTTTTTGAAAGCCTACAATGATTTTATTACGATAATGGTAAGGATCTTTCATAGTACAAACATCTTCTACCTTGATAGATAGTTTTGCCTTCTTACAAAGCTCTTCAATCATGTTCTTTTTATACTTGCTTTGTACATCTTTTTTCATATGCATCAAATGGCAACTACCACAGCGTTCATAAATTCCACATTCTGGTTTCACTCGATCTTTCGAGGGTTTTATCATTTGTTTAATTTGTGCAACATATCCCTTTTGAATACGTTTCTTGATAATCGCTGAAACTTCTTCATTTACAAATACATTTCGTAATAAGACATAATCTTTCCCTTGTACAAGAACACCATTCCCAAATTCATCTATATATTTAATAGTACCTTTTACAATCTGTCCTTCTTTTAACATAGTTTTAAACTCCCAATTATTTCTTCTGCTTTCTTTTTTGCATCTTCTAAATTTTCAAATAATACTCCATGCACTTTCAATTGATTCGCTTGTTCGATATTAGGTAAGTTATCGTCAAAAAATATCGTTTCTTCAGGAATCAAAGAATATGTATCAAATAAAGCTTGATAAATCTTTACATCTGGTTTATTTACTTTATATGCATAAGATAGTATTTCTCCATCCACAATTTCAAAAAAAGGCATGCATCCCTTTAAATAATCTGCAGAATCTTTACTTATATTAGAGAGTAAATACAAATGAAATCCTCTTGTCTTTAGTTCCTTCATATAGGCAAACGTTTCCGGCATAAATTTCATAAGAGGAAGCCAGTGTTGTAATATGTAGGAGATATCTTCATATTGTATAGGATATGCTTCTTGGTAGATTTCATGGAGCTCATCCATAGTTTTTAACCCTTGATCATACCATCCCCAAGCATCATGTGAAAACACCTGATGACAGAGCTGTTTTGTCTTTTCTTCATCTTTAAAATGGGGTAAAAAGTGAGCCATTGGATGAAATGTAACCAATACATTTCCAATGTCAAATACGATATTTTTAATCATTTAACGCACATCCTATCTATAGGTATATTATACATGATGAAGCTCTATATAAAAAGAAAATTCCACCTAGAATAGATGGAATAGCTTTACGAAGATTGCCTGTTCATTAAATTGCATAGGCATATTTGGAAATATCGTAATCATACGTACTACATAGATACCAATAAACACAATCAAGAATACCGTAGTAGCACTCTTAAAGGCAATGGATTGTTTCATATCTGCTTTATATTTATAAAACAGAAAAGCGCATATACCTACGTATATTAGGAAAAACAACCAAGCTGGATGATAATACGTCGCAGTCTCTATATCGCCTCTTAAAAGCCAATATAAAGCAGTAAACATATTACAGCCAGGACAAGGTATTCCAAACATATGTTCAATGGGACAGGCATTTCCAATAAAGAATAATAGAATGAAAATCCCAATACCTAATGCAATACGATCACGATACTTCTTCATAACACTAATAAGAACTTTGACGATCGATTAAGTTATTGATACTGCTTTGTAAAATAACCAATGATATGATTTGAAAACCAAGAACGGCTAAAACTACATTGATGATGGAGTTATCTTCTCCTCCAAGATTTATGAGTTTCTTAGAATACTTCCAATAACAGTAAATTCCCCAAAGACCACATGTAATGATCGTAAGAAGCAAATCTGTACCTGCTGTATCGTTCTCTTTACTAGCATAGTTGATATCCGACATTACTTGGTAAAAATATACTAATTGCATAATACCACAAGTAATAATGGAAAATATAACCATACTTACAAGACTACGTTTTCTCATATTAAATCCTCCCTTTTTCTAACTAACATAGTACCATACACTATGTTATTTGCCTAGCAAAAATTCCCCTCTTATGAACTTTTTATATTTTTGTTCCTGTATTATAGAAAATAACTTGCAAAAGAAAAGACACATGTTGTTTCATATGTCTTTTGCTCTTTTTATTTACTTGCGCGAATCATAAATTCACAAATTTTCTTAGAAAATTCTGTTGGACTTTCAATTGGGAACCCTTCGATTAACAACGCTTGATCATATAATAAGTCTGCATAATCTTTTACAGCATCCTTATCTTGAGCATATACTTTTTGTAATGCTTTGAAGATTTCATGATCTGGATTGATTTCCAAAATACGAGTCGCTTTCATACCATATGGATTTGCATCTGGCATTGCGCTCAATACCTTTTCCATTTCAAAAGACATTCCTTCTTCACTACTCAAGCACACAGGATCATCAATCAAACGAGAGGATACTTTTACTTCTTTAACTTTATCACCTAATGCTTCTTTGATACCAGTTAACATATCCTTGTTTTCTTCACTTTTCTTTTCTAATTCTTTCTTTTCTTCTTCACTGCTTAAGTCCAAATCACCTTGAGAGATATTTTTGAATTTCTTTTCTTTATAAGCACCTAGAATTTGTAATGCGAATTCATCTACGTTATCTGTTAGATATAAGATTTCATAACCTTTTTCTTTTACTTTCTTAACTTGTGGTAATTGGTTAATCGCATCGATTTTCTCTCCACTCATAAAGTAAATAGAATCTTGTCCTTCTTCCATACGATTGATATATTCATCAAGCGTTACAAGTTTCTCTTCTTTTGAAGAATAGAACAACAACAAGTCTTCTAACAATTCCTTATTGGCACCGAAATCGTTGTATACACCGAATTTAATCTGTAATCCAAAATTCTTCCAGAACGTTTCATATTCTTCACGTTCGTTCTTTAACATCAACAACAATTCTGATTTTACTTTCTTTTCAATACGATTTGCAATAACTTTTAATTGACGATCGTGTTGTAACATTTCACGAGAAATGTTCAATGAAAGATCTTGAGAATCTACCAATCCCTTAACAAAACGGAAGTGTTCTGGAATCAACTCTTCTGCATTGTCCATAATGAACACACCACGGCTATATAACTGAAGACCTTTTTTGTAATCTTGTTGGTAGTAATTGTAAGGAGCCTTACCAGGAATAAATAATAGTGTTGAAAAAGATACCGCACCTTCTACACTAGTATGAATGACTTTTTGTGGTTCGTGGAAGTCATTGAATTTATCTTGATAGAACTCATTGTATTCTTCCTTCGTAATATCAGATTTACTACGTTTCCATAAAGGAATCATAGAGTTCAAAGTTTTTAATTCATGAACAGTTTCATATTTTGGTTCTTCATTTTCTTTTTCATCTTCATTTTCAACTTCGATGCGTTTTTGTTCTTCTACCATCATCTCAATTGGGAATCGGATATAGTCAGAGTACTTCTTAATCAAACGTTCAATTTCATATTGTTGTAAATACTCATCGTAGTTTTCATCTTCACTATTGTCTTTTAAATACAATGTGATAGTTGTACCATGTTCTTCTTTGGTAGTTTCTTCAATACTGTACCCATCTACTGCGTTGCTACTCCAGATATATGCTTTTTCTTCTCCATACTTTTTGGTATGCACTTCTACACGAGAAGCTACCATGAATGCAGAATAAAATCCAACACCGAATTGTCCAATGATATCTACAGCTTCATCTTTTGCGTCTTCCTCATTTAAGCCTTCTTTAAAAGCTAAAGAACCACTCTTCGCAATGGTACCAAGGTTTTCCTCTAACTCTTCTTTTGTCATACCAATCCCATTATCGCTAATGGTTAATGCACGGTTCTCTTTATCTACATCTAAATGAATCTTAAACTCACTACGATTAATTCCACTGATGTTATTAGATAAGGCTTCATAATATAGCTTATCAATTGCATCACTTGCATTGGAAATTAATTCACGTAAGAAAATTTCCTTATGCGTATAAATAGAATTGATCATCAGATCCAAAAGTCGTTTCGATTCTGCTTTAAACTGTTTGTTTTTTGCCATGTTCGCAACCTCCTATTAGCACTCTTTATATAAGTCTGCTAATAGTATAAAACATTATTTTAGCACTGTCAACATTATAGTGCTAAAAAGAATAAAAAAGTATAAGAGAAAAATCTCATACTCCTATCATTCTCATAAAACTAATCCATAAGAATAAAGACAGAATACTAAATAGCGTTGTAAACACAACGATTTGTCCTGCTAATTCGTGATCCATATTCATACTTTGTGCCATTGTAAAACTTGACACTGCCGTTGGACTTGCACTCATCGCTAGTAAAGCAATCAATGCTTCTTGTCGAAATCCAAACCACCATGCAAGTCCTACCACACATCCCGGTAAGAGCAAAAGTTTTCCGATACTTACAAGCATCAATACATGAAGGTTATGACGAACCTTAGCACATACAAAACTAGCGCCTAATAAAAATAAGGCTAGAGGAGTTGCACTATCCGCGATCATCTCAACACTAACTTCTATCGGTTTCAACAACTTTACATTGCATACGACACATATAAAAGCACATACTGCCCCAATAATCAAAGGATTGCTACATGTCTTCTTCAATAAGGTGATTCCACTACATTTGCTATTTCCATACCCTTGTAAAACAAGAATTGATAAAACATTGTACAAAGGTATTATAAACGCAATTAATATAGCAGTCGTACCTGCATGTTGTTCACCAAAGAAAGAAATGGTTAATGGTAGTCCAAACAAAATGAAATTGCTACGAAACGTTCCTTGTACAACGACACCTTTACGAACATTTTCCATAGATGTACGCTGTATTATCCATAAAACAAGTAAGAAAGATAGGAGCACTAAACCCAACGCAAATAGAATCAACTTCCACGATATATTTTCCCACGAGCTATGATACACGCTTGAAAATAAAGACATTGGTAAAAACAAATAAAAACAAACCTGATTCATCTGTCGTACACTTGTCTCTTGTATCCAACGAAGCCTTTGTGCTAAAAACCCTAACATCAGCATTGCGCATAAAGGAAACACAGTTTCAAATGCAAATAGAAAGCTATTCATAACTACAGAATTCTAATAAATTCTGATCCGGATCACGCACATAAAAGGAATGCATTTCCCCCAATACTCCATGTTTTATTCCTATTTCAGAAGTCTTTATCCCCTGGTTATCCAACGCATGTATCATTTCAACTAAAGAGCCCTCAATTTCAAAACATAAATCCAATGTCCCAGGTTTTGCAAGATATGCATTGGGCTTTAACTCTTGTCCTTCTATATGCACATTCAATTTAAAATCTCCAGCATATAAGGCAAAACGCATACCTTCATCTACAACTTCAAATCCCAACATTCTATAAAAGCCAAGACATTCTTCTACATGTTTGCTTGTTAACACTACATGATCAATCTTCTTAATTTTCGTATACTCCATATAAAACACCTTCTTCTAGGATATGTCCCTTCATCTTATGAAACATTTCATTCATATAGAATCCATTTTCTAATTGCAACAA
>JAVWJF010000037.1:0-1750 GCA_036639195.1 Longicatena sp. | reverse complement strand
GAAGTTCATATTCATGCGGCGCATTTGGTGGTGCCATACCTCCATAATAACGCGACAATTCTTTCGATTGTTCTCCCCCTTGTATACTTGTCCAACTATTGAGTCCTTGCACAAAATCTAGCGCACTTTGACTTTCATTTTCCATAATCTCTATTCTAGTAATATTTGCCGCAACCCAATGTGTCCATACAAAACCACCAGATACTGGAATCGCGTCTTTGTCTTCTAATACAATCGCAAAACTTTTTGTTTCTGCTGGTGCTCCTTCGATTTTAAAAGGCAAAGAGTATGTTGGCATTCCATTTTCGTTAAACTGTGTGCCTCTTTTCCCATACATATCCTCAATCTTACCATTTATTATTCCTGTACTTGTTATGTTCATATAAAAATCCTCCTCGTTCTACCTATAGTGTAAACAAGGAGGATAACTTTGTAAATTACCCACTTTTTTGTGTGTATCAAAGAATCCCTTTTTCTTCTAATACATCTTCCATACCGTGGGTCTTCATATAATGTATTCCAATCTTTTGAAGAATACTCAACGCTTGTAACATCTCATTTCCTAATTCCGGAGTAAGAAAATATTCCACATGTAAAGGATATCCTTCGTATACTTCTTTATCTACTATAGAAAAAGCCATTAGTTCTTTTAACTGTTCCAACAACATCTTCTGCGATATTCCTTCAATATCATGTTCTAGCTTAGACAAGGAAGTTGGTCCTAATCGTAAACGCCATACGATGATTGGTTTCCATTTCCCTTTCATCATATCATGTGTTAACTCCAAGGGACACGTATATACATCTCGTAATTTCATAAAACCACGACCTCTCTTATTGAATACAGTATATCATTCCTATTGCGCAAGTAAAACTCTTTTACTACTAGGTAGTTGAAAATTATGTTACTATGAATATGGTGATATTATGAAAAACTTTAAAATAGGTGTTGCTCAACTTTTATCAGAAAATGGAAACTTAGAAGGAAATACAAACAAAGCTCTTTTCTATATGGAACAAGCTGACAAGGAACAGGTAGATTTACTTCTTTTTCCGGAATGCTTTTTAACTGGTTATCATTTCCCTATTTCTACTTATGAAGCTCTAGAAGAAGATTCTTGTTATATACAGCGTATTCGTACCAAAGCGAAAGAACTTTCCATCAGTGTTGTGATTACGACGTTTACAAAAGGAATAAAGAAACCTAGAAACACGGCATTTATAATTGATTCTAAGGGAGATATCTTATTGCGCTATGATAAAGTTCATACGTGTGATTTTGCGGATGAGAAAATGATAGAAAATGGAACTTCCTTTCCTGTATGTACATTAAATAATATACAATTGGGAGTGATGATATGTTATGATCGGGAATATCCTGAAAGTGCTCGAGAATTGATGCTAAACGGTGCAGAGATTATAGTAGTACCAAACAATTGTGGATCTATGAAACCTCGCCTATGTGCACTACAAACACGCGCATACGAGAACATGACAGGAATTGTGATGGCAAATGCGCCAGGGAATAATGCTGGAAATTCTTGCGCATATTCTCCTATTGCTTGGGACAGGGATGGAAATTGTTTAGATATGGAAATGATGATGGCAGACGATATGAGTGAAGACGTATATTATGTAACATATGATATGGAACAATTACGCTTCTATCGTGAACATGAAATGATGGGGAATACCTTTCGAAATGCATCGCATATAAGAACTCACAAAATGAGGAAGTAAAAAAAACCTT
>JAVWJF010000036.1:0-14443 GCA_036639195.1 Longicatena sp. | reverse complement strand
TTATGCAATTTTGCTGGACTTTATTACATACACTTAAATGATGAACAAACTGCGTTGCAATATTTTTTAGACGGAATACAAATTGCGGATAAATTAAACGATAGCAAAATGAATGGAATGCTCTATAACAACATAGGACTAGGCTTTGCAGGTAGAGGTGATTGGAAAAACGCTAAAGAATTATTTCAACAAGCTGTTTTAACTGTAACGCAAGAAAACAATGAAGAATATGATCAAAAAATCATTAGCTATTTAAGTAATTTTGCTGAATCATGTCTTCAAACTGGCGAAATGCAAGAAGCTAAAGAAGCGTTAGAATTTTGTACTTCAATGAAAAATGAAGAATTATACTATCAAATTCGAATCGGATGTGAATGGGCTTCGTATTACGCCAAAACGAATCAAAAAGAGAAATGTATTCAGGAAGTAAATAAATTGTTTAACCTAAAAATTGAAGAATACAACAATAAATTCTTTATTTGTGACATGATCGAAAATATCTCTATGAGCATGTTATCCATTGAAGAATATGAATGGGCTAAAAAGTCGATTGATATGTTGGAAACCTTGGTGGAAGACTCTCCACCTGTCATTCGTCAACGTTTCGAGTGCGCCAAGATTCGATATTTAGAAGCCATCCATGAGAATGCAGATGAATCCTATAAGGCTTATTATACAATTAATAAGGAAATGTCAGAAATCGATCACAAAGTACGATTACAGAGCATTTTATCTATCATACAATTGCACGAGACCACGCAAGAGCGAGATGAAATAAAACAAGAGAAGGCAGTCTTAGAGAACATCATGCAACTAGATGAATTAACTGGCTTATACAATAGACGTTATTTTAACAAAATGACATCCAAACCAAAAACTTATAAAGATGGTAGGTATGTTGGGATTGTTATGATTGATTTAGATTATTTCAAACAATATAACGATCAATATGGACACTTAAGGGGCGATGACGTCTTGCGCTGTATTGGAACAATTTTAAAACAACATGCCACTGAAGAAATGTATCCATGTCGATATGGAGGCGATGAGTTTATATGCTTCTGTCAACATGTAACACTAGAGGAAATTGAAACTTATGTAAAAAATATTTGCAATAGTATTCGAGAAAAACGCTTCGTATTCGATGGAAATTTAGAGAATAAATATATCACATTTTCGGTTGGCTATACAATCGATGAAGTCGATAAAAATTTATCCGTTGATTCTCTTTTATTACAAGCGGATAAAGCACTTTACAAAGCAAAGGCAATGGGTAGAAACACTTACTATAAATATCAAAATCTACTATGATTGCGAAAGGTAGTATCTTAACTAACGCGTCATATGATGTGAATAAATTTATTCATACGATTTTGAATTTCTCATCTTGTATATACTTATCAATCCTTTCCTAACTATGTCTTTCTTTTGTCAAATAATTTCAATCGATTTTAATCATTTTTCATTCATTGCGACTTGTGCTATTATGTTTTCTTTCAAGCATTATAAATATCATTTGATTTCTAAATGAATGTTAAATATGAAAAAGATACGTCTTAGTAGCCATTTCATAAAATGAATCATTTGACTGATGAAACAACATAATCGCTTAAATTATCATTTTCTATTAATCAATGCTTTCTTGAGCATTGTCTCCATTTTCAAGCATTCCTTTGAATGATAGCACGACATGTAGAGTGAATTCAAAAAAACTGGTATGTTCTACACATTACCAGTTTTTGTTATGTTATTCCTGTTAGTTCTTATCATTTAAAGAGTGCCAGCCATAATTGCTTCGATTTCCAAATATGTAGTTTGAGGATCCTTACTGTTTGTAATGCTTCTTCCTACAACGATATGGTTACAGCCTTCTTCTTTTGCAAATGTTGGTGTCGCAACTCTTTTTTGATCGTTTACATTATCATCCGCTAAACGAATTCCTGGAGTTACAGTTAAGAAGTCATTTCCACAAGCTTCATGAATTGCACGTGCTTCATGTACACTACATACCACTCCATCAAGTCCTGCCTCTTTGGCATTCTTTGCATAGTTGATAACACAGTCTATTACTTCTCCTGGAATACCAAGTTCTTCATTCATTGCTTCTTTTGAAGTGGAAGTAAGTTGTGTAACACCGATGCATAATGGACGTTTTCCACCCATTGCGCCTTCTTCTAAACCTTCCATTGCAGCTTTCATCATAGCGATTCCACCAGCACAGTGAAGATTTACAATATCAACATCCAACTTCGCTAAGTTTTTCATACCACCTTTTACAGTATTAGGAATGTCATGTAATTTTAGATCTAAGAAAATATGATGTCCTAATGCACGTACATCTTTTACGAT
Organism: Longicatena sp.; assembly: GCA_036639195.1. Classification (GTDB taxonomy): domain Bacteria; phylum Bacillota_I; class Bacilli_A; order Erysipelotrichales; family Erysipelotrichaceae; genus JAVWJF01. The sequence continues at coordinate 12,094 of JAVWJF010000036.1, read as the reverse complement.
ATCCAATCCACATGCATAAGTAAGCTCCATCCCAATTTTTACATAGATTGGTTCTTGAAACCCTTTCAGGAAATTCATAACTTCTTCTTTTGTTGAGAAATCTAATGCAACGATCGTTTTATTCATAGTCTATGACTCCTTCCAACAGCTTCTTTTAAACTGTTACAACCATATTTCTTTAATACCTCTGGTAATTCTTCGATTATTTTTACACAGCAATATGGATCCACAAAGTTTTGCATACCCACTTCTACTGCACTTGCTCCTGCATATAAGAATTCTAATACATCTTCTGCACAAGTGATACCACCAACTCCAATGATAGGAATAGAAACTGCTTGATACACTTGATATACCATACGTATCGCAACTGGTTTGATGGCAGGCCCACTCAATCCACCTGTAACATTTGCTAAGATAGGTTTTCCTGTATGTAAATCCAAACGTACTCCCATTAGGGTATTGATTAAGACGATGCCATCTGCTCCAGCTTCTTCTACTGCTTTTGCGATTTCCACAATATTTGTTACGTTGGGAGATAGCTTAACATAAACGGGTTTAGTTGCGGCTTCTTTTGCTAAACGAGTGACATGAGCAGCTAATTGTGGATCAGTACCAAGTCCAATACCACCATGTTTTACATTTGGACAACTTATGTTTAGTTCATACGCTTTTACGACATCACTATCGTTTAGTTTATGAATGACTTCTACATATTCTTCTTCACTTGCTCCAGCTACATTCGCAATAATTTCTGTATCAAATTGTGCAAGCCAAGGCAATTCTTTTTCCATGATCACATCCACACCAGGGTTCTGTAATCCAATGGCATTTAACATGCCCATTGGAGTTTCCGCAACACGTGGTGTAGGATTTCCATAACGATAGGCAGGTGTTGCGCTTTTAATCGCAATTCCACCTAACACACTTAAATCATATAATTCGGCGTATTCTCTTCCAAAACCGAAACACCCACTTGCTGGAATAATTGGATTCTTTAGATTTAAACCAGGTAATTTTACATGCATATCCATTAGAATTCCACCTTTCCAATTGGGAAGACAGGTCCATCTTTACATATTTTATGGTACAAGTTTTCTTCTTTTTTATCTTTCGCAACACATGCCATACAAGCACCAATGCCACATGCCATACGACTTTCAAAGGACATATATCCACGTTGATAGTTCGCTTCCACTGCCTTTAACATAGGGCGAGGTCCACAACTACAAACAAAGTCACATGTAATATTAGCATCTTTAATACCATCCATTACAGTTCCTTTAACACCATAGGATCCATCCATTGTAGAAATTACAACATGACAACCTAAGGCTTTGAATTCTTCTTCATAGAACACACTGTCTGCATCATTGAATCCAAGAACGACATGTACTTGTTTTTGTAGCTTACGATATTGTTTGGCTACTTCAAATAATGGAGGTACACCAACTCCCCCACCAATTAATAATATTTCCTCTTCTTCATTGTGAATCGGATAACTACTACCTAAAGGACCAAATACATTCATAGATTGACCAGATGTCAATGTTGTTAATTTCTTTGTTCCATCTCCAACCACTTTGTATACAATGACAAAGTGCATATCTTCTATGGAAGATATGCTAATTGGTCTTCGTAATAAATATCCATCCACTTTTATATTCACAAATTGACCAGGCAACATGTCTTTCGACATGTTGGCCTGTAATACCATACGGTAGGTATCTTTTGCAATTTGTTCATTTTGAAGGATGATAGCTACTTCTTCCTGCATACTTATTTCTCCAATTCATTCATTGAGATTGCGGTAAATGTTTGAGATTCTAGTACTCTTAAGATCGCATTCGCAGTATCTAAGGATGTGAAACATGAGATGTTGTTCTCTGCCGCTGTACGTCTGATTTCGAAGCCATCAGCGCTTACTGATTTGCTAATGCTCATAGTATTTACGACATAGTTTACTTTACCTTTACGAATCAATTCTACGACATTGCTGTGTTTATCTTCATCAATTTTTGAAATTGTTTGTACATACAATCCTTTTTCTTCTAGATATTTCGCAGTACCTTTGGTAGCGTAGATGCCATATCCAATATCTGAGAAGCGCTTCGCAATCTTATAACCTTCTTCTTTATCGATATCAGCGATGGTCATTAAGACATTTCCGTGTGTTGGAATCTTAACTCCACTCGCTATCAATGCTTTGTATAATGCTTTTTCAAGTGTTGTATCACTCCCTAGTGCTTCTCCTGTTGATTTCATTTCAGGTCCAAGTGTTGTATCTACGCTACGTAGTTTTGCGAAGGAGAATACTGGAGCTTTTACGAAATGGCGATCACATTCAGGATGCACACCTTCTTCATACCCTTGTTCTTTTAAGGAATGTCCAAGTACACAGCGTGTTGCTACATAAGACATTGGAACTCCTGTGATTTTACTTAAGAATGGTACCGTACGTGAAGATCTAGGGTTTACTTCAAGTACGTATACTTTATCATCTTTATCGACAATGAACTGAATGTTGTACAATCCTATGAAGTGGAATCCTTTTCCAATTCTTGTCGCATAATCGATGATTAGATCTTTTACTTTTTGAGATGCTGTTGGTGCAGGATATACTGAGATAGAGTCTCCAGAGTGCACACCCGCACGTTCGATATGTTCCATGATACCAGGAATGAACACATGTTCTCCATCCGCTATCGCATCAATTTCCATTTCTTTACCAACGATATATTTATCTACTAAGATTGGGGCATCATGACTAATTTCTTTTACTGCAGTTGCCATATAGATGCGTAAGTCATCATCGTTGTGTACGATTTCCATAGCACGTCCACCTAGTACATAGGAAGGGCGTACAAGGACAGGATAGCCTATGCGATTTGCGATATCAATTGCTGCTTCTACTTCGATTGCAGTTTCTCCCTTTGGTTGTGGGATATTGAGTGTATGAAGCATGGCTTCAAATTCATGACGATCTTCTGCACGATCGATGTTTTCTAATGATGTTCCTAAAATCTTAACACCACGTTCTACCAATTTATCGGCTAAGTTGATTGCTGTTTGTCCACCGAACTGTACGATGACACCAAGTGGATTTTCTAAATCGATGACATGCATTACATCTTCGATTGTAAGTGGTTCGAAGTATAATTTATCTGAAATTGAGTAATCTGTAGATACCGTTTCAGGGTTGTTGTTGATAACGATTGCTTCATATCCACACTCACGGATTGTTTTTACACAATGCACGGTAGCGTAGTCAAACTCTACACCTTGTCCAATACGAATTGGTCCAGATCCTAAGACAACGATTTTTTCACGTTCACTTCGAATACTTTCATTTTCATGTTCATATGTGGAGTAAAGGTAAGGTGTACCAGATACATATTCACCTGCACAAGTATCTACCATTTTATATACTGGTGTAATTGCATTGGCTTTTCTTGTATCGTAGATTTCTCTTTCGTCTACGTTCCATTTACGAGCGATGAAGCTATCCGCAAATCCACGTTTTTTAGCTTCTAATAAAACTTCTAAGTTTCCTTTGTTTTCTTCGATTTCTTTTTCGAAAGCTACGATTGCACGGAAACGATATAGGAAGTAACGATCCATTTTTGTTTCTTCATGAATTTCATCTACGCTAATACCTTTACGTAACAATGCTGTAATCGCATAAATTCTTTCATCATCGCGTTTCTTAAGTTTATCCCAAAGTTCATCTACACTTAAAGCGTTGATATCTTTTTGTTCCAAGTGATCCGTTTTCATTTCTAAGGAACGAATGGCTTTTAAGATTGCTTCATCGAAGGTACGTCCCATGGACATAACTTCTCCTGTTGCTTTCATCTGTGTACCAAGGGTACGATCTCCTTTTGGGAATTTATCGAATGCAAACCTTGGAAACTTCGCAACTACGTAGTCGATACATGGTTCTACACATGCATAGCTAGTTTGAGTCACTGGATTGATAATTTCATCTAATGTTAAACCAACCGCAACTTTTGCTGCTAATTTCGCAATTGGATACCCAGTTGCTTTAGAAGCTAAGGCGCTTGATCTTGATACACGTGGGTTAACTTCGATTACATAGTATTTGAAGGAAGAAGTATCCAATGCTAACTGTACGTTACATCCTCCACATATTTTTAATGCACGAATGATTTTCATTGCAGATGCACGCATGATTCCACATTCTCTATCTGTTAGGGTTTGTGTTGGTGCTACTACAATGGAATCTCCAGTATGAATTCCTACAGGGTCAACGTTCTCCATATTACATACAACGATTGCATTGTCCGCATTATCACGCATTACTTCATATTCAATTTCTTTATATCCCGCAATACTTTGTTCGATCAAGCACTGGTGTACAGGAGACATTTTCAATCCGTTTTCACAGATATCTTCTAATTCTTCTTGGTTGTGGGCAAATCCACCACCTGTTCCTCCTAATGTAAAGGCAGGACGTACAACTACTGGATATCCATTCGTAGAGGCAAATTCAATGGCTTCTTTTACGCTATGAACAATGACACTCTCAGGTACTGGTTCTCCAATTTCATACATCAATTCACGGAATTTATCACGGTCTTCCGCTTTTTCAATCGCATCTAATGTAGTACCTAATACTTCTACTCCACATTCTTCCAAAATTCCTGTTTCTGCTAATTCTACAACTAAGTTCAATCCTGTCTGTCCACCAAGACTTCCTAAGATTGCATCTGGTCTTTCTTTATAAATAATACGACTTGCGAATTCAATCGTTAATGGTTCGATATATACTCTATCCGCTACCACTGTATCTGTCATGATGGTCGCAGGGTTAGAGTTGATCAATACAACTTCATATCCTTCTTCACGAAGTGAGGTACAAGCTTGCGTTCCTGCATAGTCAAATTCTGCCGCTTGTCCGATTACGATAGGTCCTGAACCTATCACCATAATTTTTTTAATATCTGTTCTTTTTGGCATTATTTTGCACCTCTTTCTTTCATCATTTCACAGAAATCATCGAAGATGTAATTCACATCATCAGCACCTGGTGCCGCTTCTGGTTCAAATGATAAGGTAATGAGTGGGTATGTCTCATGCTCAAATCCTTCAATAGAGTTATCGTTCAATGCTTTATAAGTGACAATCAAACCTGTCCCTTCAATTGAATTTTCATCTACATCATAACCATGATTTTGAGCTGTAAATTCAATTTTATTCTTCTTTAAATTACGTACAGGAGAACTATTTCCATGATGTCCGACCTTCATTTTCACAACTTTCGCACCTGCGGCAGCCGCAATCACTTCATGTCCCAATCCAATTCCTAACATTGGAATCTTACCAAACAATTCTTTTACACTTTCTAATGTTTCAGGAATTTCTTCTGGTGCTCCTGGACCTCCAGATAAAACAACACCATCTGGATGAATCGCCAAGATATCTTTTGCGCTCATATTGTAAGGCACGACAACCAAATCACATCCTCTTAAGTTAAATTCACGAATAACCGCAAATTTTGTACCTAAGTCTACCATGACTACTTTTTGTCCACGGGAAGGAATTGGGAATGGTTTTTGTGTAGATACCACTTGTACTCCATCCTTTGGTAAGTCTGTTTCTTTCATCATTTTAAGGATTGCTTCTACATCTGCATCTTCCTCAGCCATCATTGCCTTTAGCACTCCATGATCACGAATTTTACGAGTAATTTCACGCGTATCAATATCCGCAATTCCTGGAATCCCTTTTAATTTCATAAACTCATTTAAAGTCATATCGCTTCTCCAATTGCTTGGTTCCTCGCAGAAATCTTTGACTACAAATCCAAATACCTGTGGAGAAATACTTTCAAAATCATCGCGATTGATACCACAACTTCCAATGGTTGGAAATGTCATCATAACGATTTGTCCATAATAGGATAAATCAGAAATAATTTCTTGGTAGCCACTCATTCCCGTTTGGAAAATAAGCTCTCCCATCTTGTAGTTGTCGCTTCCAAAAGCCTTACCTTTGTACACACTGCCGTCTTCCAAGATTAACAATCTCTTTTTCATAGGTGTTCCTCCTTGTCATATATGACTTTACCTTTTACATATGTCTTCTCCACTTGGCCATAACATTTCCAACCATGGAATGGAGTGTTATGTCCTAGGGAGTAGAACTCATCTTTATTGATCACAAATTCTTGATCTAGATTTACTAGTATCATATCTGCGATATATCCAGGCGCAAGTTTTCCAATGCGCTGCATACCAAATCGTTTTGCTGGTGCTTCACTCATCCAATGAATCAGCTGTTCCAGCGTAAATATGTTTAATTCTTTCACGAATCTTGTATATAACAGAGGAAAGGATGTTTCCAAGGCAACAATGCCAAATGGTGATGTTTCCATTCCTTTGTTTTTCTCTTCTTCACTATGTGGAGCGTGATCGTTGGCAATCATATCAATGGTTCCATCCAATAATCCTTGAATGAGAGATTGTTGATCTTCCACACTTCTTAGAGGTGGGTTCATTTTTTCATTTGGACCCATCACATCCATTTCATTTAACAACAGGTGATGTGCAGTAACTTCTCCACTGCAGTTTACACCCTTTGCTTTATATTCTCGCAAATATTCTACGCTTTCTTTCGCACTCATATGACATACATGGTACTTACATCCGCTCTCTTGTGCCAACTTCAAATCTCGATGAAATTGTTCATATTCACAAGCACTCGGTATACCAATGAAGTTCATCTCTTTATTTCGTATACCTTCATGCATACAAGCCAAAGGAGCACGATATTTCATATCTTCCGTATGTGCAACGATCATTCCATCCAAACGTTTGCATTCTTCCATTGCGGATTTCATCATATCTTCGCTACTCACACCAACACCATCATCACTGAATGCATGAATACCTAACGTAGATAAACCTTCCATATCACTCAACTCATGACCTTTTTCCCCTTTGCTAATACACGCATAAGGAATCACATTCACAAGCGCATCTTGTTTTATCTTCTCTAAATAAGATTTCATCATTTCAACATTATCCGGATACGGAATAATGTTGGGCATCGCCATAATGGTTGTAAATCCACCATGAGCCGCAGCTTTTGTTCCGGTAAGAATCGTTTCTTTATGCTCATACCCTGGTTCTCTTAGATGTACGTGAACATCCACAAGACCTGGCAACAAGGTAGCCCCATTTGCTTCGATAACTTCTTCTGCTAATGCTGGATCGATATGTTCACTAATTTCTTTGATTTCCACTTCATCAAAGAGGATATCCATGCGTGTTGTTTCATTTCCATGAGTTATCATCTTTGCTTGTCTGATCAGTTTCATCTTCTTACCTTCTTTCTTTTGTTATGTATTTAAAATTCGTTATACCCCAAAGCTCTTTTCAAGACCGCTTTACGTACCAAGACACCATTCTCCATTTGTTTGAAGATTCGACTATTGTGAGCTTCTACTAAATCACTATCGATTTCCACCCCACGATTGACTGGTGCTGGATGCATAATAATGGCATTTGGTTTCATCGTTGCGGCTCTTTCTTTGGTAAGTCCATATTGTTTTAAATATTCTTCTTTGCTCATCTTCATCGTGCTTTCATGACGTTCATGTTGAATGCGCAACATCATGACCACATCCCCCCAAGCAACTGCTTCATCTACGCTTTTATAATGTTCATCTTTTTCCACCCATGCTTCAGGTCCTGAGAAACAAATCTCTCCCCCAAGCAATTCCATTGCCTCTTTGATACTTTTCGCAACACGTGAGTGAGTAATATCACCAATCACTGCAACCTTAATTCCTTCAAATGTTTGAAATTCTTGATAAATAGTTAATAAATCAAGCAAACACTGGGTTGGATGATTTCCACAACCATCCCCTGCATTTAAGATTGGAATGTTAATTTGTTCTAGTTCATGAAAGTATTCATCCTTACTATGACGAATCACCACTGCATCATATCCGATACTTTCAAACGTCTTCACTGTATCGTATAGACTTTCTCCTTTTTCTACGCTACTGCCTTGTGCACTGAAGTTTTCAACACTACATCCCAATTGATGTTGAGCAGAAGCAAATGAGAAATGCGTACGCGTACTTGCTTCAAAAAAAAGATTAGCAACCAAAGCTCTTTTTGGTAATTGCCAATCTTTATGAGAACATGAAAACGCATTCGCATCGTGGAGGATATGAAAAATCTCTTCTTTCGTTAAGTCACATATTTTCAATAGACTATCTTTGTTCATAAGTACCTCCTATAAGCTTCAAAAAAAAGACCATTTTGTTATACAAAAGGGCCTTTACGATGGTTCGAAAGAGTTGTTTGCCTTAATGACCTCTCTGGATCAAGTTAAAGGACCTTTTATCGTTTTATATTGTATCACATATCTGAAATAATACAAGATTTTTTTCGTCCTTCACACAATTTTTTTGATGTAATTTATTTCCAATAATAAATCATTCTTTTTTATGTCTAACAGTTTATTTTTGTTTTTCAATCATTTGTACGATATATAGATTTAGTTTATTTTCAAATTGGTCTAAAGCGTTTATGATTTCATCAAATGCAGGATAACTACCATAAATCATTTTTTTCATCATATCATAATCTTTAGAGAATTTTTCAATGCCCTCTTTATTAGGTATTAGCTTACAATTCCCTATTAATATTTCATCATAACAAGCCCAATTACATGGATAGAATTTCTTTTTGAAATTAACTACCATTTTTAAAAGTTCTAAATCTGCTAAAGATTCATCCGCAATCCCTATTTCAATCATTCTATATATATCATAATAGTGTCTTGAGTATCGCATTGGATAATTTCCATTTGTACGCATAGCCTCTCTATGAAGGATTGTGATTTTTTCGAAAAATGTTCTTACAACACTCATGGTTCTCACTGTTATTTCTTTATGATCAAACAAACTTGGATAAGCATCTGCTATATAAGATCTTAATGTTTTCGTATGCGAAGGTACAGGTTCAGCTAACACACCTATTTCTAAACGCAAAATCTGTAAAATAGAAGTGTCTTGATACGCTCGCGGATATCGAAAACATATGGTTTGTTGATCTACCTTATCCATATATAAATCAAATTCGTCATGGATCAATTTTTTTAAATCTCTCTTTATGACTGGAATCCAAATTTCATTGATATACTTCTCAGTTTTCACATCCGCTTTATGATTATAGAAATTCTGCTGTCGATTACTTCGGATTTTATACGCCTCATCTTTTAACACTCCCAAAGCCGCCCAATCTAATGCTAAATCAATATCTTCAGAAAAACGTTCTATACAATTATAGACTTTCGATAAACTTGTCCCGCCTTTAAAACAAATAAACTCTTTATATTCAAAAGAATTAAATAAATAATCCAACACAAAACAAACCCAGAAATCTTTTTCAACGATAGCTTCTGGAAGATTCATTTTTTCCGCTGTATTGACAATCAATCTATTTCTATCCTCTAATCCTAATTCCAAAAATTTATTCATCAAAACCTCCTATTATCGCTTTTATGATTTCATATATCCAAGCTGGCGCTGATTTGGTTTCCTTTAGCAAATCTTCTTTAACATATGCATTTATATAAAAGTTCATAAGTTTGATATCTTTTTCAGTAATATTATCTCTTCCTAATGTTTTAATACTTTGTATGATTAAAGAAACTGGTTGTGAGTATTTGGAAATCATTCTATTCGATGTATGTTTGAATCTTATAACCTTATTTAAGTATGTAAACTCCCTATATGGTCCATCACTCAAATATTCACATACCGCTGGAATTTGTGTGGAAATTCCTATTTGATTAAGTGCATTTTCGCCAAATGGCGCAATATTCCAAGCATATCTATCCGCGATTTTCCGGGCTAATTCATGGACTGTTGGGTAACTATATTCTTGGACTGCTTCTATAAAATAAGGTATTGTATAGTACCCATCTATCAAACGAAATATCTTATGTTCAATGCAAAGCCTAGATAATGCTTTACGAATTGCATCGTGATTACCCAGATCGTAAAAATCATTATTTGAAAAAATAGTACCAGTAGGCATTTCTTCCATCCTAGTATAAATAGCCTCACCCAATGATAGTTCCTTCATAGCATCGCTCCTCTGTCACAATTATTATACACTTTTTGTGACAAAAATACAATAAAAAAAGCCAGACAAGTCTTATCTTGTCTGCTTAACATCCTGTAATATTCTTTCACTTTGATAAAAGAAATTTTGAAACTTCAATAACATTTCTTGATTTTGAATCAGAATCAAATGATCATACTCTTCTTTTTTTATACCATCATTAAAATCATACAAAAATGCATAGCTATGATAAAATCTTTGCATTGCGTGCGTATCTTTCACTTCTTTTGTATATTGTGCTGTAAAAAGCATGAGACAAGGAATGATACGTTCAATACTTTCATGAAGTGCAACTAAACTTTTTTTGACTTTGGATGAGCGAAGGTATGGATTTCTTTCCCATACACTCCCTTTTCCACAATCCTTTAAACAAAGACGTAATACATGTATTTGTTTCGCTAGTTGTTCGCTATAGGATATAAATTCACTCATGTGCATTTCCTACTCTTCTAATAATGTTTTCAATAGGAGTCGCATTATGATAACTTAATACATATTTTTTCTTGATATCTTGTTCTTCTGTTTTTAAGTCTAGGGTTACACTTGGTAGTTCTTCATTGGTGTCGATACTCAATTTCATAGAAATTGTAGTATATGGATAGTCTATGTCTTCCAATCTAACAAAGTTCTTCTTGAAATGCCATTTGAAATACCTATCCTTCATTTCCCAACTTTGGAATTGGTCAAAGATTTCTTGATTGAATTCTACTTCTATACAACGAGGATACTCTTTGAATCGTTCTTGCATAACTTTTCGAAAGTGCGCTTGTTGTTTCTTTTTTGATTCTATTTGTTTTTGTATTTTGCGATTTACAATCGCTTGTATGTTTTCTTCATTCATCGCTTTATGTTGATCAAAAGCTACATGAATTGCCATTAAATCAAGAGAATCGGTTAATGCATTATGCTCCACTTCTCCATGTATTTCAAAAACTAATTTCATATCATCTAAAGATAATGTAGGAGATACGATTTTCCCCTGATAAGTAACATGTGGAGAAATAAGTTTTTGAATATCCATCACTTCTTGAAAGATATCTTTGGTATCGATATTTTCAAATGTGCAATGTTGTAATATGGTACGTTTATCATCAGGTCCAAAGCTAAACATTTGAACTTGACTACGTTTCTTCACAATTCCATACATCCATTTCGAAAATTCTTCCATTACATCTTTTAAACTTCTGGATGAGCGAATGGTTTCATCACTCAACTTTGTCATACGATGGACAACTCTTGTGAGTCTTTGAAATTGTTGTGGATATACAGTTTCATAAAATCTACCCAACTCTTGCCCATGAACATCACTTATAACCGCACCGATTGAAATCACTCTTTGATGAAATTTTCGTTGTATTTTTACCGCATCAAACTCCGCATCCATATATAAACGATACATTGGTGCTTCTTTAAATTTATGATTATCTACACGATAGATAACATGAGGCATATCCATACCATAATAGTGTTTTACTACTTCTCCACACACTTTCATAGCATTTGCAGATGCGACTTTTCTACTTGCTTCATTATCTTCACGGATGATGGAATAGACACAAGGAAGCTTTAACGTATCGAAGGCGTACCATTTACATGCTTTCGCTGCTTCTATTGCATACCCTTGATGCCAAAACTCTTTCTTCAATAAGTATCCAATTTCCCAAACATCTTCACCCTCTATATGTTGACGTGTAATTCCACACTGTCCTACCATCATTTGATCTTCTAAACGAATCATTGCCCATAAGCCGACACCATCTTCTTGATATCTTTGGAACTGGCGATTTAACCATTCTCTAGCCTCTTCAAGACAAAAAGCGTGTGCATATGCATACATCACTTCTTCATCGCATAACATTTGACACAGATCATCAAAGTCTGTTTCACACATCTCTCTTAGCATCAATCTTTTTGTCTTCAATATCATG
>JAVWJF010000035.1:0-14572 GCA_036639195.1 Longicatena sp. | reverse complement strand
AGGTGATCAACCGATGTTTAATAAAACAACCAGCTTTATTTTTAATAAATATGGAGAAATTGTAAATGAAATAAATCGTCGTCAATCTTTAAAATTAAACCATTCCGTTCTCAAGTTGAAAGACAAATCCTTTGATACCTTTTATTCCTATAACACAGATATTTATGTGAAAGTATTATCTGGTATAGTGATGCTAGTAGTCAGCGAAGATGAAGATGCTAAAAATTACGAACGATTTGTAATTCATCGTTTCATCAAAATTAAAAAGAATGTTCAATTCAATTTTTTATGTATTTCTTCAAATGCAAAAGTTGAAATTGAAACTGACTTCAAATCAAAAAAGAGCACTCATGGAACATATGAAGATATCCCAATTGTTTATGACCCTATTATTTCTTCTATCAATATCAAAGAAATCCTGGGTTATTATTATCAGGTACGTAATGCAAATTATACCTTTCCTGGTGAAAAACATGAATTTTGGGAACTAACATTTATTGATAATGGAGAATTAGAAACAACCGTTGATGATGAAACTTATAAATTAGATGAAATGGATTTAATACTTTATGCACCAGGCCAGTACCACACACAAAAAACTGGTGATTCTAAATCCTGTTCTTACTTAACACTCCTATTTGAAATGGATGTACCAGAACCATTCTTATTAACCAACCGTGTATATCATGCACATCGTGATATACATGCCGCACTCAACAACTTCATTAAAATCAGTAGTAATGAAATGTTATATGATAGTGAATTGATGCTATGCTATTTAAAAGAGATGATCATTAAGATTTTACAATACGATTTCTTAACTAGCTCCCCTATCGCATCTACACCTATGCAGCAACGATTCGAAAGTGAATTACTGAATGAAATCATTATTTATATTAATGAACACGTTTATGAACAGTTAACTATTGAAGAGATCTGTATGAAGTTCTTAATTTCTAGATCTAGTCTTCAGACGTTGTTCAAAAACAACCTCTCCGTTGCACCAAAGCAATATATTAGTGATTTAAAGCTCAGTAAGAGTAAATTATTAATCAAAGAAAGTATTTATACAATTAGTGAGATATCTAGTATGTTAGGATTTACATCGATTCATTACTTTTCTCGTAAGTTCAAGCAACAATACGGGATTACTCCTACAGATTACGCAAAAACAATCTACAACTAAAAAAGGTGTCTACTCGACACCTTTTTATTTACTTATTAAATACCGTCTTCAGGAATTTCCTGTACTACAGGTACAAATTCATAACGAACGACTTGATCTTTACCAGTGTTCATAGCCATTTCAGTAAGAGCTGGCAATTCTTCGATGAATTTACGAGCCATATTGACTTCAATCATCATTGGAAGGTTTGTTCCTGCTAATACTTCTACGTTTCCTTTAGGATAACCAATTGTAACCGCTGTTTTAAATGGAGAACCTCCACCTAAGTCAGAAAGAACTAAAATTCCTTCACAGTCTTTCAATTGATCAAACGCTTTATTTAATTCTCTTTCTAAATCTTCAACAGAATATTCTTGTAAGAAGTCAACTGCTACATAATTTTCAGGTTCTCCTGCAATCAATTGAAGTGAGCTTGTTAATCCTGTTGCAAAATTACCGTGTCCTGTTACGATTAATCCGATCATTTTTTATTTCCTCCTATTATTTTTTTGTATATGGGTGTAAAATAACACCTTTTACTACACGATTTACTTCTCCTGTTGGACATGGATTGTCTGGAGTAAGATCATATGCTAATGATTTGAACAATGCGATGATCTGTGCAGCAATAATGTAGTTGAATCCTAAGAATGCATTATTGTGTTCATTATCTAATTCAAATGCAAATGAGTAATCTACTAAACTAGCAACTTCAGCATCTTTCTTGTTCATAATAGCAACAAGTTTGTTTCCTTTACGCTGAGCACTCATTTCTTTGATTAAATCGACTTCATATTGACGAGTATATGCATCATCACTAACATACACAACTGTTAATGTTTCATCATTGATGATTGATTTTGGTCCATGACGGAATCCCATAGGAGTATCAAACATAGTTGCTACTTTACCAGCGGTAAGTTCCAACATTTTCAATTGGCTTTCCTGTGCAATACCTTTTAAGCAGTTTGCTCCAAGATAAACGATACGATTGAAATCATAAGTATCAATAATATTCTTTAATGTAGACCATTCATTAGCCAATGCTTTTTCACTTGCATTGATAACATCGTTCATTTCAGCTTTTACGCTATCTAATTCATCTAATGAGAAGCATAATAAAGTAGCTAACATCATATTTGAGAAACTAGAAGTCATCGCAAAACTTTGATCATGTGTTTCTGGAGTTAAATTAATTGCGTATGCATTGTCTCTTTTTTCTGCAGCTTTTGATAAAGCACCTTCTGCATTACAAGTAATGAATAAGTGGAATAAGTTTTTACCACATACTTCATCCGCAACATCTACTGCCCCAACAGATTCTGGAGAGTTACCACTACGTCCATAAGATACTAATAATGTTGGTTTTGTTTGTGATAAGTAGTTTTCTGGAGTTGCTACGATATCTGTAGTAGCATATGATTTAGTCTTAAAGTTTGTTCTTTTAGAAACATATGTATAAATTGCATTTCCCACGAACTCACTAGTACCAGCACCAGTTAAGATAATATCGTAATCATCATGCTTCGTTACATTTTCAATAAATGCTTTTAATTCTTCTTTGTGATCTTCAACCTGCTTGATTGTTTTTGCCCAAGTTGAAGGCTGTTGATTGATCTCAGTTGCTGTGAATACACCTTTTAGTGTTTCCCATTCATTTTTTTCTTTTCCGAATACCATGTTTTATCGCTCCTTTTCTGGATTTGGTAGTGAAATCCTTTACATTACGTCCTCATTATATAATAGTGTTTGTAAAAAAACAACGGATGTAATTCAATGTTGTTAATTTGTGCAAAATGTTTGCTAATTTAATCTCTTGTTTTAGTAGACGAAAAATATAATACCATATATAATGTTACCTAGAGGTGAATGAGATGAAAAATAAAAATATCAATAAAAAGAAGGTAAAGAAAAATGCTGCTGAAGAATTAGCGGGTATTCATATATACAAAGACGATCACAATCGTTACGTATATTATGATATCTTTAGTAAATGCGGTTATGTTATCAATAATGTACAATCTTATAAAGTTTTAGCAAATCGTTTCATGTTTGGTCTTGTTTCTGGAGTATTAGTAGCAACGTTCGATTTGGGACAATACACTATATGGCTTTCATTAGGATTAGGTATTGCAATTTATCTTTTTATGGAATATAAATTCCGTTCCTATTTAAAAAGACAAACAATGTTGATGAATTTCCAACCAAAACAACGTCCTCCAAGAGTATTGACTGCTGCAGGTGATGAAACGAAACGTATTTATTTAAAAATCGCATTATATTTTGCATTCGCAATACTTATTATCATTATGGCATTCATGGAACAGAAATATGAATTATGGATTAAAATTGCTTGTGTCCTAGTTGGACTAGGCGCTGGAGCTCTTGCGATATTCAATATCTATGCATTATCTTACAAAAAGAAAAACAATATTGAAGATTATAGATAAAAAAGATGCAGATAACTCTGCATCTTTTTTATTGCATCATTCCCTTGATACAACTCTCTTTAAAACCCTGCCTTTCTTAAATAAAAGAAAGGTTAGGGTTCTTGCAAAGAGCTTCCTAACCTATCTGCATAAATATTAACTTTGAAATATACGATAACCATTTCTACCTTGCTTCTTGCAGTCATATAATACCTTATCTGCGTTGTAGAACATGGATTCAAAATTTGCTTTGCCATTCTTTGTACAGACTCCAATACTAAACGTAATATGATCATCACTTGTAGTCGTTATAATAATCTTCTTTGCACGATCCACCAACGATTTTGCTAAATCATGAATTTTATCAATAGAAGGATAATCATAGTAGAACACAATAAACTCATCTCCACCAAAACGTCCAACTAAAATATTATCATCTTCTATACTTTGTAGTAATTTGGCAACCCGCAACAATACTTCATCTCCGATTTTATGTCCAAATACATCATTTACATTCTTAAAATGATCCACATCAATCACGAACATCGCATGTTTTTGATAGTCCTCACTAAGTTGAAGGAGTTCAATCCCCTTCTTTTTAAGACCATTTTTATTATAGACCTTTGTAAAAGGATCAAGTTCAAGATTTCTTTCAAGCTGTTCATTTTTATGTAAAGCAAGTTGACGTTCATCTTTTATTTTTTCCAAATCTAAACGAAGCACCATACTTTGTGTATATGTTTTCTGTAGTAAGTGAAATGATAGTGAACTTTGTTTGAAATATTCATCGCAATAGATAGAAAAATCCTCGTCATTCAAATGACGATAGGTAAAATAGTAATCCATTTTTATCTCTGCATAATCAAAAGAGAATGAAGTGATTTCACAATTTTTATTCAATACCTCCATGATACTCATCAAATGTTTACAATAAGTACGATGCTTTAAGGCAACACATACCTTTAACACACGCAACAAGGTGCGGAAATGATATATATATTCATCATATTTTTTTACATTTTCCAACACACGATCATATAGGTCATAGATGTCTGATGTATCATGTTGTTGGAATTTGACTTCTATTTCATTACATAAATGTAAATTCTCTCTTACGCAATACTCAATTTCTGTATACTTAAATGTTTTTTGATACCATTTTTCAGATTCCTCATATTGTCCAAGACATCCATAACACTCTATTAAATTGATTATAATAACTGCCCCGCTCCTTGGATCATCTCTATTCTCTTTTAGATAGAAATCATAAGCTTGCAGCAAATAAGATACCGCAGGTTCAAACTCATTTAACCACACAAATACATTCCCTATATTATTCGCAATGATGGCGGAAAACTGAAAATCTGGATGTTTCTCCGCAATTTGTAGGGACTTTATGTAATATCCTAAACACTCATAGTAATTAGCTCTTTCTGACTCAATGATTCCCATCGTATTATAACAACGCAGTACATAATACATAGCATCATACTTTAAAAATTTATCTATTAAATCTAAGGTTACTTTTTCACATATATCAAATTTGTGAGCATCGAAATCATGATTTAGTAAATTATACTCATAGATAAATTTTGCTAGTTCATCTTTTTCTTTTGTTGCATATTCTAGCAATTGTTCATTGAGTTTATCGAATTCTTCAAGCATCCCATTTGCATAAGATTCATCGATTTTTTCGACTAATGCTTGAACCTTTTCATCTGGATGTATTTCCATACCCTCACTCCTAACGTTATCTATATAGTAACACAATTCGTGATTTTTTTCATATATGATTAAAATTATAACCGATTATTTGCATAATATGTTAATTTTACCTTTTCTATAAGTGTTATCTTCAGCGTCGAATTGAAGATAAAAAAACAGAGGCATCTATCCTCTGTTAGTAATACTCGTGACACCACAATGGTTTCTTTAATAGTTCAAAAGCTTCTTGCGTATTTTTAACTTTTACATTGTAGAGCTTATTAAAAAGTGCATAATTGTTTATACGTGCCATTAAGTATGGTTGTTTTTTAGGAATTGCTAATGGAAATATTCGTTCTAATCTCTCACATGAAGATACCATGACAGTAATTTCTTTTTCCACACCCATCGCTCTCTTCAACAAACGCTTTAATACAGTAGAATTCATATAGATTGCTTCTTGTACAACCACATCATTCTTTTTTACTTGATAAATGATATATCCTTGTATTTCATTATGCTCACCACGATACACCAATATATGTTTCTGTTTTAATTCTAGTTCTTTAAGTAATGTTTCATAATATTTGATATCTCTAGCATAGTAGCCATCAAAGCGTACGATAAATCGTCGATATGTTTCTAATAGTTCTTTTGCCTCACAGTCTTCACTCACACGTTGTGTTGTCACTTTATGTAAGCTCTCTCTTGTAAGTGTGTATCCTTTTCTATAATACACTACATCAAAACCAAAATGATCATATACCTTTGGGTTAAACGCCTTAATCAATGTAATAAGGCAGTTATGACTGGCTTCATCTAGTATGGATTGCATAAGAGAGCGCATATGACCACGTCTACGATAATCTGGAAGTGTAGAAGCACCAAGAATATAACTAGCCTTTAATTGCTTTCCATGAAATTGGAAAACATGATAGTTCATTTGAAGACTACTAACAATCTTTCCATCTTGTTCTTTTACAATCCCTACTCCTTGATCAAAGATTTCATCAAAATAAAACTTTAAATAGGTTTCATTCTGTGTTGGATAGGATAGTTTCCATAAGTCGAACACTTCATTTTTCTCATTCACTAGAGTTTCCCGAATCATATCATCACCTATTATCTTCTGATTCTGTATATTCTACATCAATTACATCATCATTCGGTTTCTGGTTTCCATAACTTTCGTATGTTGTATCACGGAACACTCTTGTCGTATCTTCATCATATTCATTCATGCGTTTCATGAATTTACGTCTGATATATAATATATATAGAGTCAACGCAATCACAATAATTAAAACAATCGGCAAAATAATTGGCAATAAAGAAATTACCAAGAATATTATGAAACACACTACAAGTAAATATATAATTGTTTCCATATGCGTTACCTCACTTTCCTTTTCATTATAATATAAATTTAATGGATTGTGAATGAAAAGAGGGAAGTTCCCTCTTTACCTGATGAGTTCATCAGCACTGATACCCAATGCCTTGGCTATCAAATCCATGACTCGTAACGTCACATTTCGTTGACCACGTTCAATCTCCGAAATATAATTTTGATTCAGCCCACATAGAAACCCTAGCTGATCCTGCGTTAAATGACGTTGTTTACGATACCATCGGACATTACATCCGAAACGAGCCTCGATACGCAGTTGTGTTTTGTCGTAATGATCTGCTTTTGTATTCAACTCCTTTTTTAAGGCAGATTGGGTATCTATTGCGATATTCTTCGCCATAGTTATCCCACGATCCTTTCTTGGTTGTATTGTATCATATCACATCTGTTTTTACATTTCTTTTTTTCTACTTTTTTCAACTTTTTTACGATGTTTCCAAAACATATACGCAGCCATAAAAAACCAAATCAAAAAAACAGCACCTAAATATAGAGGAGCGACGATAGCATAACCATGATCTGTTTTTATATCCGTTGATTTTGCTAAAGTTTGTGTTGTTTGATAGGCTGCTTCCAATCGTTTTTCATAGGTATATTCGGGATTTTTGATCATTGGATAGGCATACGATTTTTTCATAAGTTCTTCTTGAACAAGCGTATCATCTGCGAAAAGATAGACTGGCAATGTTTCTTCAATCTTACTGGAAGGATCTATTTCCATTTTCAGCTCTTTTGCATTCTCTATGATTTCACATGTTTCTTTCCATCCTTTTTCATTTACAATCTTGGTGTTAAACAATGTGATATTTACATCTTCTTGTTCATGTTTTACAACTATTTTATCTTTTTCACAACTTACAAATTCCACTTTATAGGCTGTACTATGTATAAAAGGAAAAAGTGCAAGCATTAGAATGGCTCTTTTCATAACATCACCCTCTAACAGTTTGCACCTTTATTGAACTTCTATACTTTTCGATATTGATCCGCAAGTTCTTTAATCTTTGCGAATCGATGTTTCATTCCAGATTTTGAAATCGTTTCATCAAATTCATCTTCACAATACTCACATAACTCCACTAGACTTGCTTCCGGATATTCTTTTCTAGCCATTGCCGCATGTTGAAGTTTGACTGACAAGGTATCTAAACTACGATAGTTTTCAATCCATTCAATATCTTCTAATTGTCGTTTTCCCGCACTAATGCTTTTCATTTCATTTGCCAACTCACAGTTATCAAGTCTTGTTAAAGAATTCATAAAATCTCTTTGTATACGACTATCTTCAAACGTAAATACGGCATCACTTGCCCCTACACAACGCAAGAAGTCACTGATTTTATCACTTGCCTTAATATACACAACCTCTTGATTACGACGTTTGATATGTTTTGCTGGCAACTCAAATCGATGCATTAGTTTTTCAATAAATACAGCCAAATCCAAATTGCTCGTGCTAATTTCCAAATGATAATTCGATTTACTAGGCGAATTTACAGACCCGCCTGATAAAAAGGCTCCTGCAAGATAAGCTCTCGCACAACAATCCTTACGCACCATCTTTGCACTTGGATGTGCTTGTAATCCTTTCTCATTAAAGATTTCAAGATCCTTCAAAATATCCATAGCTTTTGTAGTCACACGAATTACATAAACATTATTTTTCTTCAGTTTCATCTTTTTAATTACTGATAACTGAGTTTCCACATTGTATAATTCTTTTACATATTTGAACACACGTTTTGCGGTTGTCGCATTTTCGGTCTTCATGGTGATATGCATTCCCTCAGAAGTAAAATTCAAAGTGGAGCACATCTGAATGATTGCAGTAAGTTCTGCTTTCATACAACATGGCTTTAAATCATTTCCCGCTATCTGTGCTTTTACATCTGTTGTAAATGACATCTTTATCCATCCTAACTATTTTATTAACTCTATCAATACATCACGTATTTTATTGGAATCATGACGAATCAAATCTTCCTCAAAGCTTAAAACATCACGTTCTAATATTTGGTAGTGATGTTCTTTTTCACAAATTCGTACAGGCACACTTCCCATACCTTCATATTTCTTCAACAATTCCTCACTTGCACGATTATTATGAGTAATTACGATATCCACTGCTTCTGGAAATGCATGCTTTTCTAAAGCACGTACATGATCTTCCAACGTAAAGTTGTCCGTTTCTCCAGGTTGTGTCATCGCATTGCAAAAATATATTTTTTTTACAGGATTCTTCTTCAATTGTTGTGCAATTCCATCCACAATCACATTTGGTAAAATACTTGTATATAAACTTCCAATCCCATACACTATGACATCTGCCTCATGAATTGCTTGCAAAGCCTCTTGTGTAGGCGCTACTTTATCTTGATAGAATACTTTATCAATGCGGTTATTAAAGTCTGGAATGTTACTTTCTCCACGCACGATGGTACCATCTTCCATAACTGCATACAACGTCAGTACTTCTAATGAAGAGGGGATAATATCACCCTTTACATTTAAAAACTTTGAGAAAGTAGAAATTGCTTCCATAAAACTTCCCGTTGTTTGCGTAAGCGCAGTTAAAATAAGATTTCCAAGATTATGTCCACCTACATCACTTTCTTCTCCATCGAAACGGAAATTCATCAAAGATGTAAATATGGTCTCTTCTGGAGCCATCGCACACATGACATTACGAATATCACCCATGGCAGGAATATGAAACTGACGTCGTATCCTTCCGGTACTACCACCGTCATCCGCAACCGTTACAATCGCAGAAAGATTGATGTTTTCAATCTGTTTAAGCCCGCGAAGCATAACAGAAAGACCAGTCCCGCCTCCAATTACTACTACGTTTTTCATATATTGTTTAGCCTACTTTCTTATCACGATGTGACTTATAACAATTGTATTGATCATGATAGTGAGAATATAGCCAATTCGTCAAAGACACACTTCTATGATGTCCTCCCGTACAGCCAATCCCTACCGTCAGATGGTTCTTCTTTTCATTCTTATATTGAATAAATACATAATCTAAAAAGCTCTTCATATGACGTATAAACTCTTTTGTTTGATCAAAGCTTAAAACATAATCATAAACAGGAGCGTCATCTCCCGTCAATTCTCTTAGTTCTTCTATATAGTATGGATTTGGAAGAAATCTGACATCGAATACTAAATCCACATCCATGGGAACCCCATGCTTAAAACCAAAAGATACAAAAGAAATAGAGAACACTGATTTACTATTTAAAGATAGTTTCTCCATCAATACATCTTTTAATTCAGACTGTCCCATCTTTGTTGTATCAATATGAAGTACAGCACGTTCATTCAATGCGTTAAACATATCTCTTTCCACTTCGATTGCTTCTTCTAACGTGTTCGCTTTTGAGAACATCATCATTGGATGATGTCTTCTCGTAAATTTATAACGCAACAATAATTTTTCATTGCTTGCGTCTAAGAATACAACACGGACATTCACATCGATATTCTCAAAATATTGTAAAAATTTTGGATAATCAATGGCTGTGGTAGCTAACGCTATATTGCTGTATCTTGGATCTGGTTTTGTATTGATGATTTTCCCTAAGGATTCAATCAATTGTACAGGGAAATTATCGATACAGTGATACCCCATATCTTCCAGCACACCCATAGCAGTTGTCTTTCCAGCACCAGACATTCCTGTTATCAGTACTACATTTTGTTCGTTCATAGTTACCACCTCATAAATAGTTTACCACAGGCTAGCTTATTGTGCTAGTTCAAAGCGGATATGAGCCTTTATTTTCGTCTAAAACATAAACGCACAAATCCTAAAATCACAAAGAAAAAGCGATACAAAGTTAATCTCTACTCATAAGATACGACATAAACTGATACAAATAAAAACAGCACAAATTTACTCATGCTGTTTATTTAACTTTGAATACACAAAATCTTGTTGTTACAGTTTCTTTATTTCATGAAATGCATGTTGTGCCGCAATTGCTCCATCGTTTGTCGCAGTTACCACTTGACGAAGTTTCTTTTCGATCACATCTCCTGCACCATAAATACCTTTTACTTGAGTTTCACAGTTCTCATCCACAAGAATATATCCACGCTCATCAAGTACTGGTAAACCTTCTAGAAAATGTGTTGCAGGATCTAGTCCGATATATGGGAAGATACCATTTGTCTCTAATGTTGTTTCTTCCCCTGTATCCACATTTTTAATGACCAAAGAAGTCACACGTTTTCCATCATCCTCTACACGTAGCGGTACATGCTTCGTAATGACATTGATTTTTGGATTGTTTTTAATTGATTTTTGTACAATGCTATCTGCACGAAATTGATCTCTACGTATGATAATGTTTACTTTATTTGCAAATTGTGTTAGATAACCTGCTTCTTCTAATGCAGAGTTTCCCCCACCAATCACACATACTTCTTGATTGCGGAAAAAGGCTCCATCACAAACTGCACAATACGATACACCTCTACCAATGTTTTCTTCTTCTCCAGGGATGTTCATCATTCGCTCTTGTGTCCCTGTTGCGACAATGATAGCTTTTGCTTCGTATACCTGATCATCATCACAGATGATTTTTTTATACTCAGCACCATCTTCTACTTTGATAACATTTCCATAAATATACTCTGCGCCAAATGTCGTAGAATGTTCAAACATATCGCTCGCTAATTGTGCTCCATTGGTTCCAATAATTCCTGGCCAATTGCTAATTTCAGCCGTCTTAATAAGTTTTCCACCAGGCGCGCCTGCTTCTAACATGGCAGTAGATAATCCTGCACGACTACCATAAATCGCAGCGCTCATACCTGCTGGCCCAGCGCCTATAATAACTAAATCGTAACGTCGCTCCATTCTTGTTCCTCCTTTAGAATCGTAATCAATTCTTTCATATCCGTGATAAATGCACATGGTTTTTCCTTCATCATTTCATTTGCTCGATTATCTTCTAATATGAAGGCAACAGAATATGCTCCCATATTTTTACATGTACGAATATCGCTAGGTGCGTCACCTACATACACAATATCATCATGTGTTCTATGAAGCAATTCACATGCTTTCAATAAACCCATAGGACTTGGTTTTGCTTTTTCCATATCCTCACTGCCAATTACCACATCAAAATATTGTTCTAAGTCGAATTTACGAAGTCCCATTCGTACGATTTCTTGAAGCTTGTTACTAACAATCGCAATATCATAATCATTCTCTTTTAAATACTGCAAGGTTTCTTTTACATGAGGAACTTCTTTTACATACTCATCATGAACTTTATGATTAAACTCTCGATAATATGCTATAAGTTCATCTACCAAACTAGCATCAAAGTAACGTGCGAATGATTGTTTCAAGGTTGGACCTAGAAAAGAGTATAATTCTTCCTCACTTAATACATAGTCTGGTTTATATTTTTTAAATGTATGAACAAAAGACGCAAAGACTAAATCTTTGGTATCAACTAAGGTACCATCTAAATCAAATATCACAACTGGCTTGTTCTTACGAAATGGCCAATATTTCTTAAATAAAGAATTCCAAACTCCAAAAATACCAAGTACTCCTATAAACACGCCTACTAGGGAAATGATTTGCGCCATACGTAAGGAACCAATCATTAAAGAATCAGTTCTCATTCCCTCTACAATAAAACGTACCATTCCATACCACGTTAGATAAGCCCATGCTAAATCTCCACGTTTTTTTCTACCATACTTTTTATAGATAAAGGTAATAAGACAAAAACCAATGATGTTTCCTACACTTTCATACAAGAACGTAGGTTGATGATATTCTCCATTGATGTACATGTTATCTCTAATAAAGGCAGGCCAATGTTTATAATAATCAGCACTTACAACACCACCGAATGCTTCTTGATTGACGAAATTCCCCCAACGCCCTATCGCTTGCGCAATCATTAAATTTGGAAAAATCACATCCGCAATACGCAACAAATCACAGCGGTGCTTTCTAAAATAAAAGACCCCAAAGATACTTGCGGCTATAATTCCTCCATGAATGGCTAATCCACCCTCCCATGTAAAGAATATACGTATTGGATCTTGGAAATAAATCTCATTCCATTCAAATATAACATAATAGATACGTGCTCCAATAACACCAATTGGCAACATCATTAAGAAGAAGTTTTCAAATATTGCTTCGTTATATCCCCATTTTTTAAACTGACGTAGCGACAGAAAGTAGGCAAGGAATGCACCTGTCAAAATAAAAACTGCGTACCAAGTAACATGTAAGGAACCAATCGTTAGTACAGTCTTCATATCTGGAAAAAAAGTCATGAATCATCCTCCTCGTTAAGCGTTCTTATTTTTTTCAATATAATCTAAAACTCGTTGTTCAAACTCTTTTGCGCTATCAAGTCCCATTTCACCCAATAAGAAATTGGTAACTGCAGACTCAATGATAACTGCCATAGAACGACCTTCTCGGACTGGAACGATAATTTTAGGTACATCAATACCTAAGATATTCTCATGTTTTTTCTCTTCAATCCCAACGCGATCATAATCTTGATTTGGTTGCCATGTTTCTAAGCGAACTTCAAAATCAATCTCTGTTTTAGGAAGAACAGAACTTACACCGAACATTCTAGAAACATTGATGATACCAATACCACGTATTTCCAACATTTCTCTTAATAGCTCTGGTGCTTTTCCAATAATTTTATTATGAATACGATAACAATCTACACGATCATCCGCAACTAATAAATGTCCTCTTTTAATTAATTCTAATGCAATTTCACTTTTCCCCATTCCACTTTCCCCAGTAATCAAAACACCCTTACCATAAATGGATAATAGCCCTCCGTGAATACACTTGCTAGTAGCGAGTTGTTCATCAAGAAAACTTGCTATATTTACAATCAAACGTGTTGTAGAAGACTGTGAGGCAAAGATTGGAAAATTTTTACGTTTTGCACAACGTTTTAATATTGGAGGACATTCATGTCCTTTCGTAATAATAATTGCAGGTGTTTCTTCATCCGTAATAAAATCAAATGATTTACGCTGTTTTGCGTCACTCATCGTTTGAATATACGCAATTTCTTTATCCCCTAAGATTACCAAACGTTTTGCTTGAGAGTTCTCAAAGAATCCCGCAAGCTCCAAACCAGGACGATTGGTATCTGCCATTACGATTGGTCTTTCTAAGGATTTTAAATTCCCACTTATTTGTTCAAAATCAAAGTTGTCCATCAGTGTCTTAACTTTTACACTAGTTTGTTCTTCCATGTTGTTATCCTCTCTGCAATACTTTCTTTAGATATTGTCCTGTATGGCTTCTTTCTACTTCGATGATTTCTTCTGGAGTACCACAAGCAATGATTTCTCCACCTTCATCTCCACCTTCAGGACCTAAATCCACAATATAATCTGCGCATTTAATCACATCCAAGTTATGTTCAATAACAATGACTGTATCGCCATTATCCACGATGCGTTGTAATACTTCTAATAATTTTTTCACATCATGGGTATGTAATCCGGTTGTAGGTTCATCTAACACAAACAATGTTTTTCCAGTTGCCTTACGTTGTAATTCACTCGCCAACTTCACACGTTGTGCCTCTCCTCCAGATAGACTTGTTGCACTTTGTCCTAACTTTATATATCCTAAGCCAACATCCTTTAACGTTTGTAGCTTATGTTTAATTTTATGCACGTTTGTAAAGAATTCAATACCTTCCTCTACTGTCATTTCTAAAACATCATAGATGTTCTTTCCCTTATAGGTAACTTGTAGCGTTTCTTCGTTGTATCGTTTTCCACCACATTCTTCACATGGCACATATACATCTGGCAAAAAGTGCATAG